>DAOLFJ010000328.1:0-5005 GCA_035326365.1 Saprospiraceae bacterium
TTTGGTCAAGTCACACTTCAAAACGTAAATGGATGTGACAGTTTAGTGAATGTAAATCTAACTTTTAGCTCGTTTTCATCAGGTAACTTTAATTTTACCACTTGCGATGCCAATTATGCTTATACATTGGATGGACAGACATTTAATATTAATAATACTAATGGACCCGTTACATTAGTAGGAGGAAGTGCATCAGGCTGTGATAGTATTGTCAATGTGTCACTAACTTTTTTACCACCTAGTTCATTTGACTTAAATGAAACCACATGCGACGCCACTTACTTTATTTCTTATGGTAATCAAACCTTTAACTTGGCTAATCCATCTGGAAGTGTTGCGTTATTAAACCAAGCGCAAAATGGATGTGATAGTATCATTAATGTTAATTTGACTTTTCTACCAATGGCTGTAGGTAGGAATGATATTACTACATGTAATGACGATTACTTTTTTGATTTCAATGGTATTACCTATAACAAAGCAAATCCCACAGGTAGCTATACTTTATCGGGTGCTGCTGCCAATGGATGTGATAGTTTAGTAAACATACAGCTCAACTTTTCAGAATTTAGTTTTATTTCTGACCTTAAATTTGAATGTGATGAAAGTAACGCAATGTTCAATATTAATCTAGCATCACATCCTGGGCCGTACAATATAAGCATCAATAATGTCTCACAACCTACTTTGCCATCGTTACCATTTAATACAAGCTTTTCGCCAGGTAGTTATTTTGTAGAAGTAGAAACATTTGATGGTTGTCAAGATACGATTACAGTTGTTGTTGATGAAAACAGTGGCCCATTAGTGACATTGAGTCAGGTACCATTACTTGATGGACGTACACAAATCAATGTAAATGCGCCTACTAATGTCTTATATGATCTAAATTGGACACCTTCGTCGACCTTGACTTGTTCAGATTGTTATGACCCAATAGCTTTTCCTATCGAAACGACCACATATACACTACAATATATGTATGGTGATGATTGTATAGATACAAGGGTAATAACCATCGAGAGGCTAAATTCTGAAGTGATCGTGCCTAATATCTTCAGTCCTAACGGTGATGGCAGTAATGACCAGTTTTATGTCCAATTGCCTGAAGGTGTGACAGGGCTTGTCAAAATCATGCGTGTCTACGATCGGTGGGGCAATCTGATGTTTGATAAAAAAGATATACCTGCTAATGAACCATCTGAAGGTTGGGCAGGAACATTGAATGGCAATTTTGTAGTACCAGGCGTTTTTGTTTACTATCTAGAAGTCCAAATAGATGGGAAACTTACCGTAGATAAGTATTCTGGAGATATCACGGTGACAAGATAAAAGTAGATGTTAAAAATCGCTTATTCGCCCATATACAAGTATGAACTTCCTGAGGGCCATCGTTTTCCGATGATGAAGTATGAATTATTGCCAGAACAATTATTGTACGAAGGTACCGTGACGAATGATCATTTTTTTCATCCTGATGCATTGGATGATAAACTCATATTGCTGACCCATACACAGATATATCTAGATAAACTGAATCATCAACAATTGGACAAAAAGGAGATTAGGAACATTGGTTTTCCTATGTCTGATGTTTTGGTAAGACGTGGTAAACATATTGCTAATGGTACCTTAAAGTGCGCTGAATATGCCATGGAATATGGTATCGCTATGAATATTGCTGGCGGGACGCACCATTCATTTGCAGATAGGGGAGAAGGCTTCTGTCTGTTTAACGATATTGCAATTGCGGCGAATATCCTATTGCATAGAGGACAAGTTTCTCAGATATTAATCATCGATCTGGATGTACATCAAGGAAATGGTACTGCAAAAATTTTTGAACATGAGCCACGGGTATTTACTTTTTCTATGCATGGAGAAAAAAACTATCCTGCACGAAAAGAAGTCTCTAATCTTGATATAGGTCTGCCTGATAAAACAGATGACCAATTGTATCTCCAAACTTTAAAGGAAACATTACCAAAATTAATTGATCAAATACAGCCTGATTTTATTTTTTACTTATCAGGTGTAGATGTATTAGAGTCTGATAAACTAGGTAGGCTCAATCTAAGTAGAAAAGGCTGTAAAGAACGTGATCGTATAGTCTTACAGACTTGCAAAGACTACAAATTACCAGTGGCTGTGAGTATGGGTGGCGGTTATTCTCCTATGATGACAGATATTATTGATGCCCATGCAAATACATTTAGGGTTGCACAAGATATTTTTTTCTAAATTGATAATTCAGATATTTCTTTTTAAAAAGTCATTAATGCCTGATAAACCTCTCTGATGGGCAATCCCATGACATTACTATAACTACCTTTTATAGAAGCAACTTTGCATAATCCTATCCAATCTTGTATACCATATCCACCTGCTTTATCATATGGCTTGTGATTGACAAGGTAATAGTCCATTTCTAATTTTGAGATATTGTCGAAGGTGACCAATGTGGTAACTGTAAAGGATATCGATTTTGTTTTACTTTTTATACATACACCTGTTGCAACAGTGTGGGTGCTGTCTGATAATTTAGCAAGCATCAAAATACCTTCGTCATAATTAGCTGGTTTATTATAAATGATACCATTTAAGATGACGACACTATCCGCTGTAATTAAAACTTCATTATCTGCAAGTGTATCTAGCAATGCTTCCGTTTTTCTTTTTGCAAGGTCTTCTGCTACTTCTAACACAGGCATATCAGGATCAAAATCTTCATCAATATCTTGGATTCGTACTTCAAAACTGAAACCAGCTTCTGTTAAAAGTTGACTCCTTCGTGGTGATTTAGAACCCAAAACTAATTGTTTATCTATCAATGATTTCATAATGATTTTAAAATAGAAGACAATAAAATAATACTAACCAATCCTGATAGCATAATGTACTTGAGAATGGCACTTATCTTGCTAAAATCTCTTTTGGTGGTTGTCTTTGTCAAAATTTGTATGACCACAACTAACGGAGACGCCACCAATAACAACAAAAAAACATATACCCTGAGATCCATAGGGATATTTGTGGTCAATAGCCATAAAACTAGGACCAAAATAGATAAGGCACAAAAAATGACAGTTAGTTTTTTGGCAGAATCTGCACCATATTTGATAGGGTAGGTGGTGAGACCTGCTGATTTATCACCTTCCATATCTTCCATATCTTTAATGATTTCTCTGATCATATTGACCATAAATGAGAAGACCATGTAAGCAAAAAACAACTCTAATATACGCCACATTTTTGAAAGGTCATCCAATGCAAAGACGGCATTTCGTTCAGCAAATAAGATGATGCCTGATACCATGGCGACAAACAAACTTACCAATACATTACCAATGATGATGGAGTTTTTATATTTCGTGGAGTATAAGTATAATAAAAAACAAGATGAAGGATATATTATAACTAAGGGTAAATTGTCAATGCTGTAAGCAATATATAAAGCAATTAAAAATCCTACTGTCAATAAAGTGTAATAATAATAAGTCGCTGTTTTTAGACTAATTTTAGAAGGAATATAAGTTTTAGAAGGTTTGTTTATTTGATCAGTTTTAGCATCAATGATATCATTAATAACATATCCACCTGCTGCAATGAGCATGGTGTCTATAACCAATAAAGAAAACAAAAAAACGTCAAGAGATGGCGTAGCCACAAAGGCTAAAATGATATAATGGTACAATATCCATTGGGTAATACCGACTATAATTAGATTTTTAGGTCGCAATATTTGGATAAACGGTATCATAATATTTTAGAAATTCCATTTACCTTGGATACGCATCACTTTTTCAATGACTTCGCGTACACAACCTTCACCACCTTTTTTGGATGAAATGAATGATGCTCTTTGGAGATTTTCTACTGCGCCATCAGAAGGTGTAGAAGAAATACCTACTTTATCATACAAGACTAGGTCAGGAATGTCATCACCCATAAATAAGATTTCTTCTTTTTTTAACCCCAATAAAGAGGTATATTCGTTAAAAGCAGCTTCTTTTTCTTTTAACTTATCATATATATGAGGTACGCCTAATGTTTCAAATCTTTTGCGCACGCCTGTGGAAAAACCTTTGGTTATGATAGCCACATGATAACCTGCATCCATAGCTATTTTTACAGCTTGACCGTCGCGCGTATTCATGGTGCGCACGAGATCACCATTTTCCATGACAATGACTTCACTATTTGTAAAAACACCGTCTACATCAAATATAAATGTCGTGATATGATTAAAAAGTTCGTGATCCATAATTATTGGTTGTCTCTCCATTCATACACCCATTTTGCTTGTATTTGCTCAAGATGGGCTTCCGTACAATCTTCTCTTTTACCTACGAAATTGGATATTTCTAACACATATTCAATGAGTTCTGTAAACCTTACACGGTATATCTTACCTTCAGTAAAGTCATCACCAAATCTTTCGTAAAGTTTCATACCTATATCTTCGTGATCTGCCCAATTGATTGGTAGATTATCAATATCTTCAAATGCCATGATTGGTTTTATTTATGGTAATTAAATGGTTTTTTTGTTGAATTGTGTCTCAATGTTCGTGACCAATGATATTTTTTTGATCTGGAATGATAACTTCTATGTCAGCATCTGCTTCAAGAATGATACATTGACAAGCTAATCTAGATTCAATTTTTGGATTAATAGCTCTGTCAATAAAGTCTTCTTCTTTGTCTGAGATTTCTTCTAGATCATCACCACCTTTTACCACATATATGTGACAAGTGGAACAAGCGCATACACCACCACAATTATGGTTTAAATGAACATCATGATCTTCGGTAATTTCCAAAATCGAGTATCCTTCTTCTGCATTGGACACAAATACTTCTGGAATGGAAGTATCTTCAAATCTAAATTTTATGGTTGCCATCTTTGTTTTGTCTGTGTAGATATTACATTAAAAAAACGCAAAAGTATTGCTTATCTACCAAAACAAACAGAAATGTCATTTTTAAGTTTAAAAAATATATTT
>DAOLFJ010000329.1:0-4998 GCA_035326365.1 Saprospiraceae bacterium
GAAGTTCATTGCCGCAAATATGCCTGTATATCCATGTTTTTCCAATTCATCGAGTTCGATAGAAGTCACAAATCCTGAATTGGCAAATGGACTATCTCTTCTGCTGAGTGACATACCATTTACGACTATCTCGCCTGGAGTGGTTGCCGCTGGTACAACGAGTCCACCTGGACACATACAAAATGAAAATACCCCTTTACCAGCTACTTGAGTGACTACACTATAACTACTTGCTGGCAGATTTTCTTCTCTGACTTCTTGATGGTATTGTGTCTGATCGATGTACGTTTGTGAATGTTCGATTCTTAGTCCAAGTGCAAATGGTTTGGCTTCTATTTTGATATTTTTATCAGCAAGGAGTTGATAGATATCTCGTGCGGAGTGACCAGTCGCAAGTATGACAGCTTCACCAATAAAACTAGTATCATCGCATTTTACACCTTGTATCTGACCATCTTGGATGACAAAATCTGTCACTTTCTGATTAAAATGTACTTCACCACCAAATCGTTCTATAGTTGCTCTAATGGCAGCAATGATGACTGGCAATTTATTGCTTCCTATATGTGGATGCGCATCTACCAAGATCTCAGAAGTAGCGCCATGTTCCACCAATAATTGCAACACTTTTTCTATTTTACCACGTTTTACAGATCTAGTATATAACTTACCATCGCTGTAAGTACCTGCACCACCTTCGCCAAAACAATAATTAGAATCAGGATTGACGATACCATCTTGTTGAATAGATTTTAAGTCTCGTCTTCGTTCTCTTACATCTTTGCCACGATCAAGCACTATTGGTTTTAGTCCTGACTCTAGACATTCGAGTGCTGCAAAATAACCCGCAGGTCCTGCACCAACTATGATGACAGTCGGCTGATGAGACACATCCTGAAATCTAGATATTACTTCTTCAGTTTTTTGATGTTTTTCATCTATATAGACATCGTATCTTAAGATGTAGATTGGTCTACGACCACGAGCATCGATGGATTTTTTGACAAGCACGATGTCTTGAATACGTGGTACTTCACTCTTCATTTGCTGATGAATGAGCGAGTGGATGTATGTATCATCGTGGACCTTATCCGGAAAAACCTTAATTTCTACTTGTCTGACCATGCCTTTTGGCAATTTTAGCCACAAAAGTACGTGTTCTTTTGGGAAAAATGGATTTGTATGGGAAATGAATTAATCGGTGGTGTTAAACCTTTTTTCAATTAGTAAGAAATTGTATTTCTTAAAAATTGTTCCATTCACCTCTTATTTGATTAATATGGTCGTTCAAGTCTTGTCCTTCTTCTTTGCTAAGAATACCTAGATATTATTCTGATAGTTTCGTTTTTGTTGGTTTAAAACTATCATCTAATACTTTAATTAAAAGGAGTTCTTCCAACACATGCATAAGTTGTAATGCTTTAGGATTTTTCACTTCTATTAGCATTGTATTGTCATAAAAAATATTTAAAAGTAATAGTTAGAACTAACTTTATTAAACTTTTATAACGTTGTCGTAATAAAATAAGTTGCTTTTAGTAAAAATTAAGCATATTTAAGTGGGAAGTGACTTTTTAACTTTTCTCCTACTGCTTCAATATCCAATCATAAATAGCATCTGTCCCTGATGTAACACTCGCAAGTGTGACTGGAAATAACACATCGGGTATAATCGTATTGGCATTTGCAACATCTTCATCTAATGATGTTTTTCGGTGACTTCTAGAAAATCTTATTTGTAAACACGAGCTTGGTAAATATCTTGTATCTACACCACCATAGAAACTTGGTTTTCCGCCTGTAGGCTCTCCAACTATAGTCGCATTGAGCAATCTTTTCAGTTCCATGGTGTGAATAATTGCTGCTGAAAACGTCCTTCTACCTACAATGACATATACCTTAGTTTTGGTGGTATCAATCATTTGGGCTAGTTTTTCTATCATTGCTGTACCTTGGGCAGTCGTGCCGCCACCATTTCGACTTAGGTCAAATACTAATTTCTTAACAGGTTGATTTTTAATGGCTTGAAAGACAGAGTCTCTGAAATGACGGAAGAATGGTAGTGGTTTTACATCAGTTTTTTCTTTTGATTTTTTGTCTTTTTTTGGTTGAGTAGTGCAAAATTCATTCATATCAATATTTAATGAATCTTGGATAGCCAACATTTGTTCGTTTTCTCTACCTGTACATCTATTATACGTAACAAAGTAAAGACTATCTTTTGGCAGATACTTTTGGCCAAAAATGGCAGTCGTTCGTGGTCTTTTGTTTTTTCTGCCACTAAATCTTAAATATGCTACTTCATCCCGATCGATGTCTTCTACATGTATGGATCTAACCGTTTTTTCATAAGGTATTCCGTAATAATTTTCCATTTGCAGTTTTACTTTTTCTTTATCAACAAAACCAAAATACTTCAGAATATCATAATTGATCAAATAATTGGTAACGTTCCTTTTGTGCCACGATTCATTTTCAGCGACATAAAGTGTTTTTACACTATCTATTATGGATTTTAAAGGATGTCCGTTGATACTAATCAGTTTGTTTCCCATAATATTTTCGTCAATATCTATTGTACCAACGATAAAAATGCCCTCATCAAAGGTTTCAAGTACGATTGGCAAATACATTCTCTGAAGTTTATGTAAGAAGTTTGATGTTGTATGTGAATCACCCAATTTTGACAATAATTGCTGAATTTTGATAAACATAGTTTCGTCACTGATGCCCCCAATTTGTTTTTTTAGACTTTCTATATCACTTTCATAAGATGCTTGTGGGTACTGAAAGAACAAATTACTATGCAAAATAGGTAATTCATTTTTCAGGTAGTTCAAATCCTTATGCCAATCAATTTTTTGAATTGCTTGTGCGTGAACACAGAAGTTGCAGAGAATTGAAATTAATAGGATACCAATCCATTTACTGAAAGTTGTGAATATTTTCATTTTGTAATTAATATGGGTATCTCTTAATTTTTCTTTAAATTTGGGTATCTCTTCCAAAACATTTACCTTTATGTCTCGTTATTGAAGCAACAAAGTTAAAATAAATATGCATACCGATACTATTGACAACTTACAAATGATAGAGGAATCAGCCAAAACATTTGCGCACCAACACATCTTACCGCATGTGATGGAGTGGGATGAAGCTCAGTTTTTTCCAGTAGAAACAATGCGTGCCCTTGGCCAATTAGGTTTTATGGGCGTGTTGGTCCCTGAAGAATATGGTGGTTCAGGTCTCGGATATCAAGAGTATGTGAGCGTGATAGTAGAAATAGCAAAAGTTTGCGGTTCTGTGGGCCTTAGTCTTGCAGCGCACAATAGTCTTTGTACAGGTCATATCTTAGCTTTCGGTAATGAAGAACAAAAGCAAAAATATTTGCCTAAGTTAGCTTCCGCAGAATGGATAGGCGCTTGGGGATTGACAGAGGCTAATACTGGTTCTGATGCGATGCGTATGAAATGTGTTGCTCTGCAAGATGGTGATCATTGGGTAATAAACGGCTCGAAAAACTGGATCACACATGGCAAATCAGGCGATGTGGCCGTAGTACTAGCTCGTACAGGTGATTTATTGGATAGTCGTGGCATTACAGCTTTTGTAGTAGAAAGAGGTACGCCCGGTTTTTCTGGAGGTAAGAAGGAAAATAAACTTGGCATGCGCGCATCCGAAACTGCCGAAATGATTTTTGATAATTGTCGAGTCCATAAATCTCAAATTTTGGGTAATGTAGGTGAAGGCTTCATCCAATCTATGAAAATTCTAGATGGTGGACGTATCAGTATCGCTGCATTATCACTAGGCATAGCAAAAGGAGCCTACGAAGCTTCCGTAAAATACGCTAAAGAAAGAGAACAATTCGGTCAGCCAATAGCCAATTTCCAAGCTATTTCTTTTAAATTAGCCGATATGGCGACCAAAATCCAAGCAGCTGAGTTACTCATCAGAAAGTCTGCACATCTCAAAAACAACCATCAACCAGTCACCACAATATCAGCTATGGCCAAATATTATGCATCAGAGATATGCGTACAAATAGCCACAGATGCCATCCAAATTTTCGGTGGATATGGATATACCAAAGACTTCCCTGTAGAGAAATTCTTCAGAGACTCTAAGTTATGCACGATTGGAGAAGGTACATCTGAGATTCAGAAATTGGTGATCAGTCGTAATATATTGAAGGAAGAGTAAACATCAATTGCCCGTAATAGAGATTATTATTTTTGGTGGCAATTTTAAATCAAAATTTTTATTTTGATTAGGGAGCTGTTTATGCTTCTACTTTAAATTTTCCCGACAAATTTAAAGTAGGACCATTTTACCATGGCAAGAATTCCTAAAAAGATTGTGGGCAGGCGAAGTGGTGTGATTTTTATACCTTAGAAAGAAATCCGCTCACTTTTCTGTTAATTTCTTCCCAATTTCTCTTAATAAAAACATATTTCAGTAGAATAATTTTTTACTGTATTCATTCCGATATACTTTTGCATCGTTATTTATTATAAACCATTTTAACACGAAGATTATGTCTTGTTTCACATCAAATCAGAATAGCGCAGCACCTGCTGACAGCATTCTTCGTGGCTTACATTTCTCTTAAGAATATCCTTTCCCATAGATATATGAAGCCCGAAGAAGTACATTTCAACGGGCTTTTTTATGCTTACTACTTTCGATTTATCATCATAATTTGTCAACTCTAGTCCTAATTAGGAAGAATTGAACATGCGTAAGCACAACTAATATTCCCCGTTTTGTATCATTTTGAAGCTTGAACTTATCGTTCAGGCACACCTACTGTCTTGCAATTTATATTGCACATTTTAATTATATTTTATTCATTCAAAATCAATCATTCATGGGAAGTAAAATCTCAGGGAAGGACTTAATTAAATTGGGCTTTCCTCAAAATAATTCAATAAATATTGCGCTTGGATATATCAATAGATACAAGAAGCGCGAAAAAAAAGAAAGTGTCTTGGCACA
>DAOLFJ010000330.1:0-4995 GCA_035326365.1 Saprospiraceae bacterium
TGATGAAAGGATTAATGCAGGTATTCCGGCTTATGAAGAAGCGCTCAAATCTAATCAAATTGTGTACGAACAGTACATCTATCCTGATGTCCAACATGCTTTCCATAATGACACATCAGCTGCTAGATATAATGCCGAAGCAGCACATCTTGCATGGGGCAGAACGATTGATTTTTTTAATAAATATGTCAAATAATTAAAATTAAGATGGAAATCAATCGGTTTTCATCCCTACCACTAAAGGGAAAACGATTGAAAGACAATAAAATATGTTCACTTTAAATACTAAATTAGATGGAAATCAAACAAAAAGATGATGGTAAAAATGGAATGTTTTATGTGGAACAGGACGGAAAAGTCCTAGCACAAATGACATACGTATGGACAGGTGCCGAACGTATCATCATAGACCACACGGAAGTAGATGATGCCTTAAGGGGTCAAAGCGCAGGTAAACAATTGGTTGCAAAAGCGGTAGAATTTGCTCGAGAAAAAAGTCTTAAGATCATTCCACTATGTCCATTTGCCAAAAGTGTATTTGACAAAGTAGCAGAATATAGAGATGTGTTGTGAGTTTAAAGAAACTCACTAACAATACTAAAAATTCGAAAGATTTAAGTGTTGCAATGCTAAACTTTACCACAAGATGGCCTTTTGTTTCTTTTGTGTCAAGACAAAAGAAAAATAATGATTAACAAAATCACTATCGAATATATTATTTGTAAATGCCAAAATTAGTCACCAAAATCAATGCCCCATTCAATGATCATCAATAGTTAGTTTTCTAAAAATAAAACCAAAAATCATGGACTCAAAAAATATCACTAAAAAATATACCAACGGAGAAGTCACCATCGTATGGAAACCAGGTATATGTAGCCACTCAGCCAAATGTTGGCATTCCACAAATGGATTGCCAGAAGTATTCAACCCAAAAGAAAAACCATGGATAAAACCTGAAGGAGCAAGTACCGATCGCATCATCCGACAAGTAAAAGCTTGTCCGAGTGGCGCATTAAGTTATTTCCTAAACGATGCCGAACTACCCGAAAAAACCATCACACCTTCAGGTAAAGCAGAGGCTTTGCCCAATGGTCCACTCCTAGTCCACGGAAATCTAGAGATAAAAGATAGCAAAGGACAAATTCACATCAAAGAAAACATGACAGCATTCTGTAGATGTGGCGCGTCTACCAATAAACCATTTTGTGATGGAAGCCATGTGGCTGCTCAGTTTGTGGATTGATGTTAGACACAATAATCGAATCCGACGGTCGAAGTCTGTGACTTCGATCCCATACATAAAGAACCCTGCTAAAGCTGGACAGGTTTTGCAATTCGATACAACCCAAGTCAGCATAAAGAATCAAAGTTTCAAACTGCGAACATCGAGCAGTTGTGAGTATATAAATAAAAAAAAGGGTCAAATGAACAAAATTCACTCAACCCTTTTTATTTACTTTATAAGATTACACCTTACTTAGTGGCAGCATTATAATTTGCTTCCACTACATTCCAGTTTACTACATTCCAAAAAGCTGTGACGTAATCCGCTCTTCTGTTTTGGAAATTTAGGTAGTAAGCATGTTCCCATACATCTAGTCCTAAGATCGGGTGACCACCACAACCTACACCTGGCATAAGCGGATTGTCTTGATTCGGTGAGCTACAAATCTCTACAGTTCCATCCTTGTGTGCACACAACCACGCCCAACCTGATCCAAATCTTGTCATCGCTGCTGCTGCAAACTTCTCCATAAAAGTTTCTTTAGATCCATAAGCTGCATTTATGGCAGCTGCCAATGGACCAGAAAGTCTACCCTTGTTCTCAGGGTTTAGTGTCTCCCAAAATAGTGAGTGATTCCAATGTCCACCACCGTTATTTCTGACAGCCGAATTGTTCATATCTAATCCTGTCAAGACATCTTCGATAGACTTATTTTCTAAATCTGTACCAGCAGTGGCATTGTTAAGATTAGTAACATAAGCTTGATGGTGCTTTGTATGGTGGATCTCCATGGTACGAGCGTCAAAGTGTGGTTCGAGTGCATCGTATGCGTATCCTAATGCAGGAAGTGTAAAAGCCATAATATATTATTTTTTGTTCTGTTGATTGAAATTAATGTCGTTATTGTTAACAGCAAGCAGCATGGTTTGTTTAAAGTTGATACATTATCTGTACATTAAATTTGGATAACATTAGTACCATTTCAACACTTGATCTACACTTTTTCTTTGTATATCAGGCACTTCTACACCATCGATGGGATAACCCACTGGCAGAAGTAGAAAAGGTTTTTCATTTTCTGGACGCGACAATATTTCTTGGAGAAAATTCATAGGACTAGGTGTATGGGTTAGTGTCACTAGTCCTGCCATGTGGATCGCTGTGATGAGCAATCCTGCGGCAATACCTACGGATTCATTGACATAATAGTTTTTTGATTTCACACCGTCTTCTATATCGTATGATTTTTTGAATAGTACGATCAGCCATGGTGCAATAGTTAAAAATTCTTTCTGCCAGTTGGTATCAAATTTCTCTAAATCCTTTAGCCATTCGTCAGACATTCTACCGTGGTAGTTTTCATATTCTTCTTTTTCAGCGGCTTTTCTTATTTTGGTTTTCATATCTTGATCAGAAATTGCACAAAATGCCCATGGTTGTTTATGTGCGCCAGATGGCGCTGATGAAGCAGTCATTATGATATTTTCTATGACTTCTTTCGGGACATCTTTATCAGAAAAAATCCTTACTGACCTACGTTTTTCCATTTTGGCGCGAAAATCGAAAGCATTAGCAATCAACATCTCTGGATCTGGTGCTTGATAATTGAGTTTAATAAATTTGTTTGCATTCATGGTGTGATCAACTTGGAACAAAACTAAACATTTAGCTGATAATGGAAGAAAAGTTGGCTTAAATTTAATCAACTCTGAAAAGACAGTTTGAATGATAATCAAACTTTTCTCACCCTGACCCTGAAGAAAAACATTTGATTATCAATGCACTAGAAATTGGCTTTTCCTTTTTGCTTGAAGTTTCTACTTTTTAAATTTGACTCCATATTTATGATAAAGATTTTTTAAAGTAGACTCAAATATAATATTATACCTCCAAAAACCCATAAAGCTAGTATCTGAATGACTACTTTTGCACCCAAATAATAGGTTTTCCTACCATGAATGATATTCAAAACAACATCATAAACAAATACGAAGCGCTGAGATCACAACATCTTCAGGATTTCCAAAGTATAAAATCAAAAGAAAATGTTGTCTCCATTTTGAGGCTAGTGACGGTATGTATCTTTTTGATAAGCTTATATGTGATGATCAAAAACCAATCGCATTTATTATTTATCATTCCTGCTATGTTGGTTTTGGTAGGATTTTTTTTATTTCTTGTTAGGTGGCACGATCATCTGACAGCGATCAGAAAATTTAAGAAAGCACTTTCGGATGTCAATGAAGATGAACTAAATTACCTTAGTCACCAAACACTCTCCTACCCTAATGGCTTGGAGTATCTAGATGTCCATCATGCATACGCTTATGATCTTGACATTTTCGGCAACCACTCGCTATATCAACATTTAAATAGAACAGGTACCCACAAAGGATCTAAAATATTAGCAAACCATCTACTAGCTATCTCTAGTCATTCAGAGATCTTATCCAATCAAGCTGCCATAGCCGAACTATCCGAAAAAGTGGCGTGGAGACAATCATTATTTGCTCAAGCTCGTCTCACGCATGACACTCCAACAACCTACCAAAAACTAATTGATTGGTGTCAAGAGCCATCATATACATTGTCCAAACTTGTAGTGCTGTTATCTTATATATTACCTATTCTTTTGTGGACTACCTTACTATATGGATGGATTTCAGGCAATTCTGACATATTCTCGGTGTCGTCATTTCTGTTTACGCTAAATTTGATGTTGACCTTTGGGCACTTCAAACATATAAAAAGTGCTATCATCGGATCAGATGGCATTCCAAAAATTATAAAAAGCTATGGTTTGTTATCTGCAACTATAGAAAATGAGAATATGCAAGCACCAAAACTACAAACCATCAAAAACAAACTCTTCAAAAGCGATCAAGGTGTAAGTCAGGAAATCAGGCTATTGGGTACATTACTTTCTGATTTGGACAATGTACAGAACTTGCTTGGAGCTATCATAACGAATGGATTGGGTATGTTTCACTTACATACTTTAAGGAAGCTAGGTGTTTGGAAACAGCAACATGCATCAGATGTATCCACTTGGCTAGAAGCAATCGGTGATATAGAATCCCTTAATAGTTTTGCCAATTTTTATTATAATAATCCTGATTTTGTCTTCCCCACATTAAACCAAAACCACGACATCATCATGGAGAATGCAGGTCATCCCATGATCAATGTGACAAAAAGAATAGGAAATCCTGTCGACTTTAGCAATCAGAGGTTTGTTATTCTGACCGGTTCGAATATGTCAGGCAAAAGTACCTACTTAAGAACATTGGGTATCAATATGATCCTAGCTGGAACAGGCGCACCCGTTTGTGCCACTAAAGCAACTATCCATCCTATGAAAGTCTTAGTTACGATGCGATTATCCGACTCTCTTACAGAAAATGAATCCTATTTTTATGCAGAAGTGAGTCGACTAAAACAAATCATGGACCAACTACAAGGCGAAGTTAGTTTTGTCCTGCTAGATGAGATCTTACGCGGTACCAATTCTGATGACAAAAGATCAGGAACAATCAAAGTCATCAAAAAAATAATCAAAAAAAATGCTGTGGGCATTATAGCTACACACGATATAGAAGTATGCCACACCACAGATGAATATCCTGACATTCTGAATAATCAATGTTTCGAAGCAGAAATTAAGAACAATGACTTATACTTTGACTACAGAATAAGACCAGGGATTTGTAAGAATAAAAGTGCTACGTTTTTGATGGAAAAGATGGGTGTGATTTGATTTTAATGTT
>DAOLFJ010000331.1:0-4990 GCA_035326365.1 Saprospiraceae bacterium
TTTCAAAGATACATTTTTTCCATCAAATGAAAGACTTATTTTGCTTTTATTTTTTTTAAAAAAAATGTGGTCTAATTAAAGGGATAACTTATTGTCAAACTCGAAAAAAGTCAGTATATTTTAAAAAGTTAAATGATAAGATTAATTTGTTCTGATGAAATTGTAAATAAATCTCATCTCTACCTTAATCTCAACAAAAATGTAGGGCAAACCAATTTTTATCCGTTCTATTTCTAACAAGCTTGACCGTATGAAATTTTTTAACACCTTAATATTGTATTGGGTTTTTGGAGTTGTGTATCTGCATGGACAGTGTACCTATTTGGCATATGATGCATTTGATTATAGTGCTGGTGTGACGCTTAATGGTCTGTCAGGTGGAACAGGTTGGGCACTTCCTTGGGATGTTCAGAACGCGCATATTCCCTTGCCTGGGTATCAGACAAATGCAGGATCTCTCGCTTTTAATGGTTTACAGACTTTAGGAATCCATGGCAGTGGCGGTAGAGATTATGTCACAATGGGTAGAAGACTTAATACTTCAGAAAACGGCCCTTTCAGTGATTATGTGGCTCAATATAATGAAGGCATTGGAACGGAAACTGGAGATACACTTTGGGTCAGTTTTTTACTTCGCAAAGAACAGAATAATGGACAATCGGTTAGTGTAGATTTACATAATGATAATATTGCTTGGTGTTCGGGCTGCACTACCCAGAAAATTGGTGTGGGTTATTATGGTGCTTCATCAGATGTGGGTGGAGAACTCAGATGGTCTTTAAATCTCAATAATACCGTATTTCCATCTTCTGTTGAAATAGTATCAGGTGTGACAGCTTTTTTTGTTATTAGAATAATATTTACACCTGGAGACACAGATGTAGATCTATATATAAATCCTTCTTCACTGGGTGTGGCAGGTCCGCCTTCACCTACTTTTTCGCAAAGTACGGGCATTGGTAATGTCATTAGAAGTGCAGCTATTTACCTTGGAGATGGTCACTCTAATGGTTCTATAGACGAAATACGTTTTGCAAGTAGTTATTCATGCGTAGCACCCGACAATACGGTTGCCGTTAATCTTCCACCTATTGCATCTTTTACAAAAACAACAGATATCGGGCAAGCACCACTTATGATAACTTTTGATGGAAGTGGTTCTTATGACCCTGAAAATCAAGCATTAACCTATACTTGGAATTTCGGAGATGGCTCGCCTACACAAAGTGGAGCCATGGCAAGTCATACATACACTGCATTGGGTAATTTGAATATTTCACTTACAGTTACCGATGATTTGGGACTGCAACATACCACTTATCAGACGATAACGGTTTTGGATGAAAATAATACTTTCCCTTGCCAAACAACTGTTACATGTCTGCAAATGGCATCTTGTAATATTAATAACGGGCGTATCAGGGTGAATACCAACAATGCGTCTTTTGCACTTTACAATAGCTTGGATGAGGCATTACCTTTGGTAAGTGGAAATCAATACCATGATTTGGCACCAGGGTCATACCATCTTTATGTAGCAGGAAATAGTAATGCTTGCAGAGACACTATTCAACTTCATATCAAACGAGATAGTAGTACTTGTCCTGGATGGGTGCCTGCTACTTGTGCTATGGATATAGGTACAAATATGTCTGGGTTTAATGACTGGAGTGTAGAACGACCATTGAAAAACCTTTTCAAACATATTAGAAATGAAATATTGACTTTTTCAAATACAGTTCAATGTTGGGATTGTCAAGTCGCTAATCAGTTGACCCTTGATCCCAATGGTTACCCGATAGGATTGCCACAAAATACCACTGTTGGGTCGACGATGGTCAGGTATATTTTATCTTCAGATGGTGGCAATCTCAGACAAGACTCTATGTATGTATTACTTTATGATGGTGAAGGTACCGTCACTATGAATGGAGGCGTAAACCAAATATCTTCAACACCAGGAAGGATCCAATTCAGTCCCACAAACAATGGGAATATCTGGATACATATCCTTGAGTCAAATGTGGCCAATCACGCTAGAAACTTCAGATTGTTAAGGATTCAAGACGAAAATGCTGATTTGTCTACGGATGTTTTTTACGAAGTATTTTTGGATAAGATTGCTCCTTTTTCTGTTTTGCGTTTTATGGATTGGGGATCTACCAATAGTAGTCCGAATGTTGAATGGTCTGATCGTGGACACACTTCATATTTTACGTATGCTGGTGCTCAAGGTGTGCCATATGAGACTATGATTGAGCTTGCAAACCAATTAGAAAAAGATGTTTGGATATGTGTGCCGCATCAAGCAAATGATAATTACATCACTCAGATGGCTACGCTTTTTAGGGATAACCTGAATGGCAACTCAAGAATTTTTCTTGAATATTCTAACGAAGTGTGGAATTGGATATTTTCGCAAGCACATTATAATAATAACAATCGACCATCCAATCTATCCTATGGTAGAGCGATGGCAGAAAGAGCAAAAAATGTATTTCGTATTTGGCATGAAGTATTTGGTGATGACCGTTGTCGTGTCAAAAGAGTTCTCGGTATCCAAGCTGGTTTCACCGGTCTAAATGAACAAATTCTTGGACAATTGTCTGAAGATGATTGGGATTATGGATCGCCTACACACTATTTTGGATTAGATCATGAGAGCACAGGGAATCCTGTTCTTGGTCCTTCTAGTACGGTACAAGATATCATGTTGAATGCTCAAAATTCATGGAATAATTTCAAGTCATTGGTCAAGGCAGATTATAACAACATCCATATTTATGGCAAAGAAGTCATAACTTACGAAGGTGGTCAACATTTTGTGGGTAACGTATTCGGAATTCCTTATCCTTACCAAGGTGCGATGTGGGCAGCACAAAATAGTGATGAGATGTACGATATGTATGATATGATGCATGATACAATTAGAAGTTGGGGATGCAGGTTGGCTACTAATTTTAGTTTATCATCCGTGCAAGAAAGTGTTTATGGTTCATGGGGTGTACTTGATGATATTGACATCCAAGGACCATATAGCACGACAGCAAAAAAATATCAAGTACTGCTAGATAATCTTCCAAATGAAGACTGTAAGAATATCAACACATGGCTTGGGACAGAAGATCATCTGTGGAGTAATATTTGCAATTGGGATAAAAGCAGGTTACCTAATTCTAATACAAATGTGGAAATACCATCTGCTACACCTTTTTACCCAATGGTTGATATCAATGGTACTGCCAAAAGTGTCCATGTAGCTACTAATGCTTTGCTCAGTATTTTGACAGGGTTTCAACTGGAGATAGTCGAATAATTGGATTAGAAGATCATTTAAATCAAGGTTCTAAAAGTTTAAATCGGTCGCTTAAACGTCTTACGAAGTAATTTTTTTCCTTAAAAATATCTCAGAATGATCAGAGTCAGTTATCTTTGGCATGATTATAAATAATATGATATGGAAAAACGTAAATGTTTAGAATGTGGAGATCCTTTTGACGGTAGACAAGATAAAAAATTTTGTAGTGACCAATGTCGAACTACCCATTTTAACAAGCAGAACACTGATCAGAACAAATTTATGCGCAATATCAATAACATTTTGCGTAAAAATCGACGAATTTTAGAAGCACTCAATCCTTCAGGCAAAGCTACTGTCACCAAAACTGCGCTCTTAGATGAAGGATTCAAATTTGCTTATTTTACCAATGAATATAAGACCAAAACGGGCAAAGTATACCGGTTTTGCTACGAACATGGTTACTTACAATTAGAAAACAACCTTTTTGCTTTGGTTTTTAGAAAAGAATACGTAGATTGAGTAAAAATAAAGTCATGAAGGATTTGTTTGACAAAAAAGTGCTGAAAACAAAACCAGAGAAATTTTCGCCTTTTAGGGAAAAACTGCATGAGATCATCTTCGAAGCAGAGACACCTGCTGGAAAACTTTTTGATATCGTTTTATTAATCATGATATTTCTGAGTATCATTGTTTTAATGTTGGAATCTGTGCCACAATATTATATTGCACATAAAAATTTATTTCTTACCTTAGAATGGGTTTTTACGATGTTTTTTACAGTAGAATTTTTTCTTAGGCTTTATTGTGTGTATAGCCCGAAACGTTATATTTTTAGTTTTTTTGGTATTGTAGATTTGCTGTCCATCTTGCCAAGTTATCTAACATATTTTGTTCCAGGTATGCATTCTTTGATGATTATTCGGGGACTAAGATTATTGAGAGTTTTCAGGATATTTAAGTTAGAAGGTTTCATAGACCAAGGAAACATCATTGTAAGAGCATTGATTCAGAGCAGAAATAAGATCATTATTTTTTCTTCTACCATATTAATTCTTGTTTCTATTTTTGGATCTCTAATGTATTTAATTGAGCATGAAGTGAATGCTAATTTTGATAGCATACCGCGGAGCATTTATTGGTCTATAGTGACTATTACTACTGTAGGTTATGGAGATATTTCTCCTACGACTTCTCTTGGGCAGTTTGTAGCAAGTATTATTATGTTACTCGGTTATGTCATTATCGCAATTCCCACGGGTATTGTCACTTCTGCAATCATCATGGATAATAACAAGGATGATATCAATACCATCACCTGTCCTAATTGTGCAAAGGAAGGCCATGATCAAAAAGCCATTTATTGTGATAGATGCGGTCATACTTTATAATATTATACTTCACACTCAAATATGACATTAATGACCATAAGACCCTTTATCACTGAAGATACAGAAGGGATTTTACATTTATTTGACGCCAATACTCCTGCATTTTTTGCTCCTGATGAAAGAGATGATTTGATATTTTATTTAAAAAATGAAGTCGAGGATTATTTTATTTTGCAGGTAAATGATATCATCGTTGCTTGTGGCGGTTATAATAATGGACCCGAAGCATTTGAAAAGAGTATATCTTGGGATCTTGTCCATCCTCATCATCAAGGCAAAGGTTATGGTGGAGCACTACTAA
>DAOLFJ010000332.1:0-4985 GCA_035326365.1 Saprospiraceae bacterium
CTGGGCATTATCATTTTGAAAGGTCAATAGCCAAAGGTAATATGACCGTCTATATTTCACCTTCTACGTATCTCCAAATTCATCCTGATTATGAAGAATTTAAAATTCAACATGATAAGATAGGGTATAGGGAAATAAAATTAACAGATCAGAGTATGGTGACCAATGTAAACTATTTATAAAAGTGAAATTGTAAACACACTTTTATCTTCATCTAAACAAAATGAATCTCAAAGTCGCACTAAATGGATGGTGTGGTATTTTTGTTTTTGCACCATAAAGTATTATCTTTGCATTTTGATTTACCTAACCAAATTTTAATCATTAAATCATGCAAAAAGTATATATTGTTTCAGCTGTAAGAACTCCATTGGGTAGTTTTGGAGGTGGATTGTCTACTATTCCTGCAACTCAATTGGGAGCTACAGCCGTCAAAACTGCAGTAGAAAAAGCTGGAATCACACCATCATCAGTTCAAGAAATCTTTATGGGGCAAGTCGTACAAGCCAATGCAGGTCAAGCACCAGCAAGACAAGTCGCTCTTCACGCTGGATTGAGTAATGCAACGCCTGCTACCACCATTAATAAAGTATGTGCTTCTGGCATGAAGTCTATCATGTTTGCAGCACAATCTATCCAACTAGGCCAAAACAATGTTGTCGTTGCAGGTGGTATGGAAAATATGTCCGCGATACCATATTACATGGCAAAAGGTCGTTATGGTTATGGATATGGCAATGCAGAATTGATAGACGGATTAGTACGTGATGGTCTTCAGAATGTATACGATGGTAACGCTATGGGTTGTTTTGCAGATGCTACAGCAACAAAATTTGAGATAAGTAGAGAAGAGCAAGATGCCTATGCAGTACAGTCATACCAAAGATCTGCGGCCGCTTGGGAGTCAGGCAAGTTCACAAATGAGATTGCAGGCGTAGAGGTAAAAGATCGTAAAGGAAATATCAAAGTCATCGATCATGATGAAGAATATAAAAATGTGATGTTCGAAAAAATACCATCGCTTCGACCTGTTTTTACTAAAGAAGGAACCGTTACGGCAGCGAATGCATCTACGATAAATGATGGTGCGGCTGCTTTGGTATTGGTAGATGAAGCGACACTAAAGGCGCACAACTTGACACCACTAGCAAGTATTGTTGCTTATGCAGATGGTGCACACGAACCAGAATGGTTTACAACAGCGCCAGCTATAGCTGCTCAAAAAGCACTGGATAGAGCAGGGTTGACGATAGGAGATATTGATTATTTTGAAGTAAATGAGGCTTTTGCGGTAGTGGCACTTGCATTTATCAAACATTTTGGACTTTCGCAAGATAAAGTCAATGTCCATGGTGGCGCAGTTTCACTTGGTCATCCACTTGGTTGCTCGGGAGCGAGAATTGTTACTACTTTAACCCACGTCCTTCAGCAACATGGTGGAAAATACGGTATGGCTGCTATCTGTAATGGTGGTGGTGGAGCAAGTGCGATGATTATAGAGCGGTTATAAAAACATCATAGGCATCAAAATTTGGTGTCAAATATTAAATTCAAGCGCTTTAACTGAGTTGTCAGTTAAGGCGCTTTTAGTTTTGGGATAGTTTTATTTTTACTTCTACGATATTGGATTCAAACTCAATCAAGGTTAATCACTAAATATACCATTTATTAGTTATTTATATAATATGTAACTAATTGATTACATTTGTTAAGGGTTATCACCCAAAATATGTTAAAATTACATAAATTACATACAACCAATAATAAATACATGTAAATTTGTCCTAATATGTTATTAAGGTCTTATTTATTAATTATTCTAAAAGTCTCAGAAGAATGAAAACAAATTTTTACACAAGATTTAAAACTGTGCCAGTTTTGTTATTTGCAATCATGCTTATTACAAAATCTTACGGCGCTGCAGACAAAGCCGTTTGGCCATTTACGCTTAATTGTCCCGCTGATGTTACTGTCAGTTGCACGGATGAAATATGGGATCTCTCCATGTATGGTAATGCCACTTATACATATGGTTATCATACATATAGTGCTGGTAGTCCTACGGTCCACTATTATCTTAATAGTTGCAATGCAGGTTATATCACTCGTACATGGATGGTGGAGGATTATAATTGGAATTGGCACAGCTGTACGCAGACTATTTATGTATCTTCATCAGGTTCTGGTGGTCCTAGTATTGTATGGCCGCTAGATATTACGCTCGAAGGATGTAACCCTAATACACATCCCAATCAGCTACCAGATCTTTATGACTATCCATCATGGGTATCTACGGAATGTAGTATGCTCGGACGTTCTTACAGTGATAGATTATTTACTGTAAACAGTCAGTGTAAAAAGATCATGCGTACATGGTGTATTCTGGACTGGTGTGATTATCATCCTAGTACAGGTTACAAACAATATATGTACTCTCAGTTTATTTACATTATCAGTAGCGAACCACCTGCCATTAACTGTCCAGCAGAAATTACAGTCAATGCATTAAACTGTAAAAATGCTGAACTTATAGTATCCCCATTAACCATAGATCCAGGTACCTGTGGTGGGAATTATGAAATAACAAATAATTCACCATACTCGACATCAAAAGGAGCGAATATCTCTGGTATATATCCTATTGGAACTACTAAGGTAAAATATACCGTGAAATATGGTTGTGGTAACTTTAAATCTTGTACTGTCAATGTAGTTGTCAAAAATGGTAGTAAACCAACTCCATATTGTATTGGCACTATGATCACTGCTCTGATGGGTGTAGATACTGATGGAGATGGTCAAGTAGATGATGGAATGGTAGAATTATGGGCAAAAGACCTAGACAAAGGAAGTAAATCACTATGTGGGTATCATCCATTAAAGTTTTCATTCTCACCCAATGTCAATGAAACAAGTAAAGTATTTACCTGTGACAACATAGGTAAAAATAATGTTAAAATGTATGTAACAGATAGTAAGGGGGCACAATCTTATTGTGTAGTCGAAATAATCATTCAAAACAATGGTGCAAACATTCCTAATTGTCACCCTGAACCTGATGAACCTGAGATTCCATTATACAGTGTCCGTGGTACTATTCAATCAGTTTCAGATTTTCCATTGGACAAAGCTGAAGTTACTCTAAAATATGTAGATCCGATTATAACGTATTCATCTACTTTTGATACTACAGAGACGTTGCAGTTGGATTCATTTATTAACGCATCAGGATATAAATTGTATAGATATCTGACGGTCACGACTGTTACTGAAAAGATAGATTCTACAGTGTCTTTTGTTACCAAAAAAACAAAAACAAATGCCCTTGGTCAATATTTATTTGATAGTCTAGTAGTAAGAGATAAAAAGGTATCTATTTCTGCAACTTACACCGATGCTGCCAAAAAAGGTCTTGATAATAAAGATGTAGAATTATTAACAAAGTATTTACTCGGTGAAATTTCTTTTAATAATTACTTACAATATCTGGCAGCCGATATTGATGAAGATGGCGAAATTGATATTGAAGATCAAAATATTTTAATGCAATTGGTAACCAATGAAATCCCTAAATTACCGGGTGATAATCAATGGTATGTGTTGGATAGGAAAGCGACATTTGCAAATCCTGAAGATGCATTAACCCTAGCATTACCGTACGAAGTATTTTTGGATACGATAGCTAAAGACAGTAATGTTGTTAATTTTGTAGGTATCAAAAAAGGAAATTTATCTATTGATGCAGGCTCTGTCGTAAGTCAAGATGTATCTACAAGAAGTGCAAAAGTCGAAGAGACTTCATTAAAAGTATATCCAAATCCATTCACCACTTTATTGAATTTTGATTTAACTGTAGCTGTAGAAGGTAAGGTCAATATTAGACTTTTGAATAGCATTGGTCAAGAAATTCACAATTCAGTGCAGACAGCGATTAAAGGTAAAAACACGATTACCATCGATGTAAACAATGATATTTCTGGACTTGTTTTATACCAACTTACCATAGATGGCATCCAATATACAGGTGTGTTATCTTCCATAAAGTAAGAGAAAGTTAATTAAGTTATAATAAAGCCCCACAGGATTGGATTCTGTGGGGCTTTATTATTTATCAGATTGTGTGGCCATAGTTTGTGTATGATTCCAATCAATAAATCTTGGAAAAACACATTGTGAATATTTATATATATGAAAATTATCCACAATTTGAGCAATAGTTTTCATTTGGAGTCTTATCATAGTTGAATATAATTCATTAGGTACATATTTCGATAAAATTTAATATGTTATAACAGCTTTTGATAAACTATCTTTAAATTAATACATTACGATAATCATTGATATAAAATATTCAGCTTTATTTGTTATATTTGCATTTTTATAATATATTTATCGAGACAATAGAAAAACTTGAAAAATGACTTCTCCACATGTAATTCAGGTTTTCCACAAGTTTTCCACATTATTTAAATCCTGAACCGTTTTTGATTCATTAACTTGTCTTACCTTTGTGTTACATATTTTCATAATACGATATTTTTATAAATTTTCATGTCAGAATATTCAAATTCTTTGAGGGCAATAGGCGGCAAACTTACCACTACCAAAGCGGACAATGATCTAATTTACGGTAGAGTGCAGCCACAAGCTATTCCCTTGGAAGAAGCCGTACTAGGAGCAATTATGATCGATAAAGATGGATTTCCGTCTATCATCGAGATTCTCCGTAAAGAAAGTTTTTACTTAGACAAAAATCAGTTGATATTTTCAGTAATGTCTGACTTATTTGGCAAATCACAGCCAATAGATCTTCTTACAGTCCACGAATCATTAAAAAAATCTGGAAAACTCGAAGAAGTTGGTGGTATTAATTATTTAATGGAACTCACAAATAAAGTTGGTTCTGCTGCAAATATTGAATTTCACGCACGTATCATTGCCCAGAAATTTATCCAACGAGAATTAATTCGAGTGTCAACAACCAT
>DAOLFJ010000333.1:0-4978 GCA_035326365.1 Saprospiraceae bacterium
GTTAATTCCCATTTTTCATCTTTTTTTAATCTGAAAGCAAAATTTTTGGTGTGGTCGTCACAATTTCGAGCTATGACATTAAAAATCATTCGCCTATACATTTGCTCCATGTCTTGGTAAGTCAATTTTAGTTCTCTCATGGTTTGGAATAACTGTTCATAACTAAAACTATTGACCATATTGAAATCAAAATGTTTAAGGGCACAAAATGTCTGAATATGATGCTTGGTCGCACCACCTTCACGGTCAAATCGTTTTGTCATAAAATGAGCCCTACCATTTTCTTCTAATAGTCGAGATGGCATCATATCAATTCCGCAGGCAGTAGCCATATTATAATAAGCCATTTCTACTCTTCCATATCCTTTGCTTTTTCCTAATTGTACATCGCTGACATTGTCCAATTTTATCAACCAATGTTCAAATCCATTAGGCGCAGTTGTTTGCCCTGACTTCACTTCGCCTGTTTTTTCATTAAATGCAATGACTGCTTTAGGGCGCGCACCACCAGCTGATGTCCCAATTTTCAAAATCTCCATTACCGCTTTTTCTTCATCCTTTTGAAGATTTGCAGTGAAAGATTCTCTTTTGGAAAGCATTTTTTGGGCGATGTCCACGAGACTATTTATCTCCACAGAAAATGCCTTTTTACTATCGCTCATCGTAGCGGGTTCAAATTCCAATGCACCCATGCCTCTATTTCCAATGAAGCACAACATTTCTATAGGGTTCATGCTGTTTTGTGGACGTCCTTGTTGGGCTAACCAAATATTGATCAACTGATTTCCATATTTGTCGGGTAGTACATCAGCTAATAAGCCGGGCATTCCTTTGAAAGTATCATAGTCTGCATTTTTGTTTCTACGTAATTCTGGAAATGTAAATACTTTATTTGCTGATGCGATAGGAAGTTTTAACGGAGCTAAATCCCATTGGAGTTTTTTAAATTTAGGGTCATACTCAAAACTTGCTAAACCTTTCTTCTCTTCCCAAGAAACAGCGCCTACAAGTTCTCCCCAAATTTTCACGAATGCAGTATTCATAATTCTACTTTATATCTTTTTCCTTCAGATTTGCCACTAGCTCTTTTGCGTTTATTTTGTTCCATTTTAGCCAATGCTAATGGACTCATGGTTTGTGACACATTAAAAATTTCCATGACATGCAATTGATCCAATACTCTCAATACTTGTATAAAAGTAGCCAAAGTGACCGTTTCACCACGCTCCAATAAACTTAAAGTAGAGCGGCTAATTCCCGCAGCTTTAGCCAATGTATCTTGTGTTTTATTTTGCTCCATGCGATGGTGTCTGATAAATGTACCAATATGCTCTGCCAAAGCATGATCACTCATGGAGTCCCAATTTGTGTATGATAAACCAGTCATAAATTACAATAATTAACTATAGTGAATGAAATACAATACAAAAATAGGCTATTTTTATGAATTAGGCAAGAAATATTCAAATATTACCATAATTATGTATGATATCTCATTCACAGAGAGCTAAAAATTCATTTAATGAATGACATACCATTCAATTTTATTAAAATATAACACATTTCATAGAGTTTTCATCCTACCAATATACCACTTCCCTACAACTTAACCAAACCTTAATATTCCCAATACTTCAAGGTAAAGTCCAAACTATATTTTTGCCTTTCTAAAGTAAAATATTATGGCCGACCGAATATTACAGAGTACAGAGACGATCATTTCCTTGTACAAAAAATATGGCGACGAACTCTATTTTGGAGAAGGGGTGACGCAATTGCAACATGCACTTCAGGCTGCAAATCTCGCTAAAGCTAGTGGTTGTGATGATGAAACGGTTCTTGCTGCTTTTCTTCATGACATCGGACATTTGTGTATAGATGAGAGCGACGAACATCAAGTAATGGATAGTTACGGAGTCGTAGATCACGAAACTTTGGGTGCTAATTTCCTTCGCAAAATGGGATTTTCTAACAAAGTGTGTCGACTCATCGCTTCTCATGTGAATGCTAAGAGATATCTCACCTATATGTATCCTGAATATTACGATCAATTGTCAGAAGCTAGCAAACATACATTGGAATTCCAAGGTGGAAAAATGAGCTCAGAAGAAGCAAGCCATTTTCAAGAGGACCAGCATTTTGATAGTTACATCCAATTGAGAAAATGGGACGAAATGGCCAAGTCTGAAATTCCAGTAGATGAAAATCTTGACTATATACGTCAGCTCATAAAGTTGCATTTGCAGTGTAGTCTAAAAAATCCAAAACCTTAAATTCAAAACGAAACGATGAACAACAAATCCTTTATTTTATTACCAATTTTTATCTTGCTGACTCATTTTCTGTCTGGACAGATTGACACTGGTTTTTTGGTAAAACCTTATCTCCAGTTTTCTACACAGACGGGTATGTACATCCTTTGGGAAACCCATGACAAGGCGACCACAAAAGTAGAATATGGCGAAGCTACGCTAAATGCTGACCAACCAAAACTCAAACAAACCGTTGTAGTCAAAGGGCTGCGCACGCTTCACGAAGTCTACCTCGACCAACTCAAACCTGAGACCAATTATTTCTATCGCGTAGTGTCTGTCACAGAAGATGGTAAAGAATGGATATCGCCTACTTCTACTTTCAAAACTGCTGTAAAGGATAGCAGCGCACTAATGTTTGCCTTGATAGGTGATACTCAGCGAAATAATGACACACCTTGGGCATGGGGTAAAATAGCAGAGAAAGTGTGGCAAGACAGACCCAATTTTGTGGTACATGTAGGCGACTTGGTAGACAAAGGACTTAAGAAAACTGACTGGACACAACACTTTTTCCCCTATGGACACATCCTGATGAATCGGGTTCCTATTTATCCCGTTCTTGGCAACCATGAGCAAGATTCACCACTTTATTATGATTATATCGTGGCTCCTGCACCGGAATATTACTACACTTTTACCTATGGAAATGTGCAGTTTTTTATGCTTGATTCCAATAGAGATATAGACGAAGGATCGGAACAGTACAACTGGCTAGAATGGGAACTTTCTAAATCTACCGCTACATGGAAGATTGCCATGCATCATCATCCGCCATACACATCAGATAGTAATGATTATGGAGATACCGCCAAAGAACTTTCAAATCTTGGATCTAAATCTAGAAATTTGGTTCCGTTGTATGATAAATATGGTTTGGATTTTTGTTTGTATGGTCATACACATCTGTACGAAAGGAGTTGGCCATTGACCAATGATCGGATTAATACCAAAGATGGCGTCATTTACATTAATTCTGGCGGTGCAGGAGGTTATATAGAAGATTTTGCACCGACTAGAAGTTGGTTTACCACGGAATTGCAAGCAGTACATCATTATTGTACATTTAATATCTATCAAGACCAACTGATCTTCAAAGCCATCGATCATGAAGGAAGATTAATTGATGCTTTTCAGATGGAGAAAAATAAAGACAAACTCAAAATAGTCAAAATGCCTCCCGGCGTAAAGATAGAAACATTAGATCCAGTTTTTGAAAAAAGTACAACAGTGACTTTGTCGGCAGCTATGGATGATTTGATGATTTATTATACAACCGATGGTACAGAACCTACCGTAAAAAGTAGCCGATACAGCCAGCCAATCATGGTAGATAAAACGTGTATCATCAGAGCAAGGGCATACACTAAAGATGGTAACCAAAGCAGGATCACTCAACAGTCTGTCAAGAAAATGAGTCCGCAAGCACCAACTACAAAAAAGGACTTTGTCAAAGGTCTAAACTTTGCCTATTATGAAGGAGATTGGAAAAAAATTCCAGATTTCTCAAAGCTTCAAGCTGTAAAAACGGGTGTCATGCAAACGATCAATCTATCCACAGTAGCACACAGAGAAGATCACTTCGGACTATTGATAGAAGGATATATCGAAATACCAGAAACGGGAATCCGTACATTCTACATCAACTCTGATGATGGCTCAAAACTGTATATCAATGATGAGCTACTCATAGACCACGACGGCGACCACAGTGCTATGTCGAAGACAGGACAGACCATCTTGTCCAAAGGAAAACACAAGATCAAGATAGCATACATGGAATTTAAAGGATCTCAACACCTTCAAGCAGGATATCTAGATAATAATAAAAATGAAATACCTTTTACACCATTTGAATTGTGGAGATAGTTACCAATAAGTATTAAAATTTTAGTTTGTTAGTTAATAAAAAAAGATCTTTCAAAAAGTTGAAAGATCTTTTTTTATTGTTGTCAAATACAAAATATCAAATCTCCAAATGATAAAATCTTACATCAGGTCCACCCATATATTCTTCGGTCACGTCTTCGAAGCCTAGTTTTTGTAGCAATAGTTTGGATGGTAGGTTGCCGTCTTGGATGTATGCCAATAACAATGACCTACCCAAGTCATTTTTTACAAAATCAAAGATGTTTTGGACAGCTTCTGTGGCATAATAATTCCGTTGGTAATTATTTCCTATAGCAAATCCTAATGAACATTTCCTATCTAGATCACCAATCTGTTCTGTCGAAAGCTCGTAAATACTGATGACACCGATGTATGTATCACTGTCTTTGAGACGTATCAGCCAATCATGACCTGCATGTTTGGATTTTCTCATTCTCATTTCTTGCATTTCTTTATAGTATTTTTTAAGTTTTTTTAGGTCTTTGTAATCTTCAGTTACGTAAGGGTTATCGTCTTCCTTAAATATTTTGAGAAGCTTAATGACATTTGTCTCATCCACCAATTCATAGACCAATCTTTCAGAAGGTTTTACTTTGTCAAATAAATGGTTTTCGTACATGATGATATAGACTGTTTGAAAAATGGTGCGAACATAAGATATGAAACCACATTCAGTAGATTTTTTTGTGTTAAGTTTTTATAAAATATTTTGTTGTAAGAATATGTTTAAATTTTTATTGCCTTATAATCAATGTCTTATGAACCTGACTTCAAAA
>DAOLFJ010000030.1:0-26945 GCA_035326365.1 Saprospiraceae bacterium
AAAATAGGCGAAGCTTCTGATTTGCAGATCTTGTCAAAGTCTATCACGTCTTTAGATTGACCACAGGCATGAAGTTTAGCTTTGGAATAGATTTTCTAATCCATTATTTGGGTTTAGTATAATGATCTCTCTATATCTTTTTCAGGTTGATTTAGTTTGGTTCTTAGCTTTTGGGTGATTTATAAATCTTATAATTGAAGGTCCGATTAGTAAATATTGTCCTAAAAAATTAATACTTGTAAGGTGTTTTTATATTTCAGAACTGGTTAGATTTAATTAATATCTAAAGATTTTACGCATATTTTGATCTTTTTGTTGAAGTTTAACATTCACTGCGCAGCCAATAAATTCCTGTTTACTCTATTAAAAAAGGGTGTTTTTGATGATTTTTTGTTCAAATTTTACCGAATTCTGATTCATTCCCACCGAATTCTGATTTTGCAGGCCTTTTTAAAAATAAGCAACTTACCTTTGGGACGGACATTGACCCTTTGATTATTGTTTAGAACGAATTTGGGAGTTGTTAAGATTTCCAAACAAATGACCGAACTAACTGTAGAAGATTAATATACTTTAGCATTTAAACTTGTGGTAAAAGGAACCTTCATTTTTGGAGGTTCCTTTTTTTTAAATTAGGGAATTCTGATTGCGGCAATTATTTTGACATTGTGGAAATAGACGTCGTTATTTTCAGAAATATTCAAATTTTCAGTGAGAGTGAATGGTTCAAAAATAACAATGTAAATTACGATTTAAAAATATACCTGCACCATCCATAAACCAAAAGAAAAAAAACACCCATTTCCAGAAGAAACAACGAATTGTTTCTTCTGAAAACGGGTGGTATGATTATTTACCTAATAACGATAAAACTTGTTTCACAACATTATCTGCCGTGTAACCAAATTTTTCGTCTAAGACTGTATATGGTGCAGAATATCCGAAATGTGTCATACCGAATACACTGCCATTATCTTTCACAAGGCTCTCTAATGTCACAGGGAGACCTGCAGTGAGACCGAATACGGGTACGCCATCAGGTAAGGTAGATTGTTGATATTCTTTGGATTGTTGTCTATAAAGTCCTTCGGACGGGACAGAAACTATATTTACCTTTAGACCATGTGCTGACTCTAATATGGGCCTTGCATCCATCAATGTAGCTACTTCTGAACCATTTGCTATCAGTATGATGTTAGGTCTGTCTGCACCATGATAAACTGTGTAGGCCCCTTTTGTAAGTGCTTTTGCTTCTGACAGTCTATCGCCATTTATAGGCGCGATATCATTTATATTTTGCCTAGAGAGAATGAGACCTGTTGGTTTGTCGTGGGTGTTGAGGATATACTCGTAAGCTGCAACGGTCTCGGCACTGTCACCTGGCCTGAGGGCAACAAAAGACGGTTGACCTGAGTGGTTGTGCAATTTCTCTAAGAGTCTCAGTTGTGCTTCTTGTTCTATAGGTTGGTGTGTAGGCCCATCTTCTCCTACCCGGAATGCGTCATGTGTCCATATGAACTTGACAGGTTTTTCCATCAATGCCGCTACTCTGAGTACGGGTTTCATGTAATCAGAGAATGCAAAAAACGTCGCACAGAAAGGTATCACACCACCATGCAGTGCCATACCAGTACTAAGTGCAGCCATAGTCAATTCAGATACACCTGCCTGAAGGAATGCACCTGAAAAATCACCTTTGCGGAAAGCTTTAGATTTTTTGAGGAAACCTTCAGTCATGTCACTATTCGATAGATCGGCAGACGATACGATGATATTTCCGACGTTTTCGGCAAGATAACCTAGTACTTTAGATGAGGCATTACGAGTAGCATCATTGGTTCCGAGCGCAATATGGGTAAAGTCAAGGCTAGGTAATTCACCTGCAAGATATTGGTCTAATTGAGCCGATTTTTCTGGATTTGTTTGTTTCCATTGACGGTATATTTCCTTTTTATCTGCTGCTGCTTTTCTTTTATTGTCTAATATACTTTGGTAATATTCTGCTACTTCAGGGAAAATAATAAATGGATCTTCTGTATTACCGCCAAGGTTTTCAATGGTCTTTGCAAAAGAAGCTTTTGATTTGCCTAGAGGCTTACCATGTGTTTCTACTTGACCTTCGTGAGATGATCCATCTTCTTTGACGGCACCTTTGCCCATGATAGTTCTTCCTATGATGAGCGAAGGTTTATCTTTTACTTTTTGTGATTCTATGATGGCATTTCTGATGGCATTTTCGTCGTTTCCATCGATAGTGATGACATGCCAATGCCAGCTTTCATATTTTTTTGCGGTATCTTCTGATGTAACTTCTCCTACAGTCGTAGATAATTGGACATCGTTTGCATCATAAAACATGATGACATTACCTAGACCTAAGAAACCTGCTATCCTACCTACACCTTGGGATATTTCTTCTTGGATACCACCGTCAGAGATATATAAGTACGCATAATGGCTCATCCATTCACCAAATCTTTCTACTAAAAATCGTTCTGCAATGGCTGCACCTACGCCAAAAGCATGACCTAATCCAAGGGGTCCTGAGGTGTTTTCAATTCCTCTTTTCAGATCAACTTCAGGATGACCAGGTGTGACGCTTTTCCATTGTCTAAAATTTTTAATATCATCTATACTCATCCACCCACAAAGTGTCAATTGCGAATAAAGCATGGCAGACATGTGACCAGGGTCAAGAAAGAATCTATCTCTGAATGGCCAAGACGTATCGTCTGGATCAAAAGATAAAAACTCGCTGTATAAAATTTGGATAAAATCTGCACCACCCATTGCGCCACCAGGATGACCAGAAGCAGCTTTTTCAACCATTGCGGCTGATAAAATTCGGATGTTGTCTGCGGATTTAAGAGAAATTGATTTAGCCACGTTTATTGATTTTTATTAAGGCCACAAAAGTATGAAGAAATGATGGTAAGATGATTTAATTTTATAAGTTTTTCTTTGGAAGGCAGATGAAGTAAAAAAAGATGTATCGTAACAATCAAAATGAAGGAATAATAATGATTCACAAAAAATATCTTTTGGCAAACTATTGATATTACGAAAACTTTTCCTATATTTGCGGCACGAAAGAGTAAAAGAGTAAGGGGACAGACCAGTTCCCTTTTTTATTATACCTTATTTATGCATAATTCAGAGTTTGAAAAATTAATAGAAAGCGGTCTTCGAGAGCTTGAATTCGAGGATACTTATCTAGTTGATTTTAAGATAAAAAACAATAAAATAGAAGTATTTTTAGATAGTGATGGTGGCATCAATTTTTTGAAATGTCAGAAGTTAAGTAGATGGTTGGAGGCTATTTTTGATGAAAACAAAGTTTTTGGAGAAAGTTATACATTGGAAGTGTCATCTTCAGGGGTAGGAAGCCCACTCAAACAGTTAAGACAATACCCAAAAAATATAGGCAGGATTATTGATATCAAACATAGTATCGATAAAAGTAGTAAGGGTTTATTGACCAAAGTAGAAGATAATAAAATATTCGTGGAATACGAGACAAAGATAAAAGAAGGTAAAAAGAATAAAAAGGTCATGGTGACTGATGAAATAAAATTTGAAGACATAATTGAGTCAAAAATTAAAATAAGTTTCAATTAATGAATTTAGTAGATTCCTTTTCAGAGTTTAAAGAAGGTAAAAATATAGACAGGCCTACGATGGTCCGTGTCCTTGAAGATGTATTCAGGACATTGATCAGAAAAAAGTTTGGCTCAGATGACAACTTTGATGTCATCGTCAATACACATAATGGTGACCTTGAGATGTGGAGAGTTAGACAAATCGTTCCCGATGGAGAGGTGACAGATGAGTTAGCTCAGATATCATATACAGAAGCAAAATCTATAGACGTAGCTTACGAAGTCGGTGAAGAGTGTTATGAATTGTTGACATTAGAAGACTTCGGAAGAAGATCTATTATGGCAGCAAGACAAACATTGATATCTCGTATCATGGATCTTGAAAAAGATGATGTGTATAAGAGATACATGGACAGAGTGGGTGATCTAGTCGTAGGTGAAGTAAGCCAAATTCTTAAAAAAGAAGTACTCGTCATGGACGATGCTACTCAAAATGAATTGGTATTACCTAGATTAGAGATGATCAAAGGTGACTTTTTTAGAAAGGGTGATATGGTCAGAGGTATTATCAAACGTGTTGAAATGCGAAATGGTACACCAATGGTCATGTTGTCAAGAACTGACAATGGCTTCTTAGAAAAATTGTTAGAGCAAGAAGTACCTGAGATAGAAGATGGACTCATCACCGTCAAAAAGATAGTCAGAATGCCTGGTGAAAGAGCCAAGGTAGCTGTAGAATCTTATGATGATAGAATCGATCCAGTAGGCGCTTGTGTAGGTATGAAGGGTTCGAGAATTCACGGTATCGTAAGAGAGTTGAAAAACGAAAATATCGATATTGTTAACTATACAAATAATGTTTCTCTCTTTATCCAAAGATCACTGACACCTGCGAAGGTTACAAGTATATCTCTTGATGATAAAAACATGAGAGCATCAGTTTATCTTAAGCCAGATCAAGTATCTTTGGCGATAGGTAAGGGAGGTAGCAATATAAAGTTGGCGAGTAAGCTGACGAATTACGAGATAGATGTATTCAGAGATAACGAAGAACAAGAAATTGAAGACGTGGATCTTGATGAATTCTCAGATGAAATCGAAGACTGGGTAATCGAAGCCCTAAAAAATATAGGTTGTGATACAGCCAAAAGTGTTCTTTCTTTAAATAGGGAAGAATTAATTAGAAGATCAGACTTAGAAGAGGAGACGGTAGATGACGTGTTAAAGATATTAGCTTCTGAGTTTGAAGACGACTAGACATTATTTTAAATATTTTAAATCGCTAATGGCAGAAAGATTAGTAAAAATAGCAAAAGAACTGAATGTAGGTCTTGGTACGATCGTAGATTTCCTTGCTTCAAAGGGTCACATCATCGAGAACAAACCTACCTCTCAAGTCTCTGACGAGATGCACAGTGTCCTCTTGAAGGAATTCAGCACATCTATGGCTGTAAAAGAAAAGGCGGATCAGATTGTAATAGGCACTAGACCTAATACAAAAGATGACCACAAACATCATGCAGAAGAAAAGCCTGCTCCTAAACCACTATTTACTATCCCCAAGTTAGCTGATTTAGATAAGCCGGTAGTAGTACCTGAGCCTGAACCAACTCCAGTTGTGCCAGAGCCAGTGGTAGAAGTTAAAAAGGAAGAGGAGATTTTTTCTGTTAAGGCAGAAGCTCCACGTCTAAAAGTTTTGGGTAAAATAGAGTTGGACAAACCAAAACCAACACCTACACCAACCCCACAAGTAGAAACACCTCCTGTGGAACCTACGCCAGCTCCTGAACCAAAACAAGAAGTAGTCGTAGAACCAGTCAAACCAGAACCTGTAAAAGAAGAGGTTAAAAAGGTAGAAGAAGTTAAGGTGGAAACTCCAAAAGTAGAACCACCTAAACCAGAAGTCAAAAAAGAAGAAGTAAAAGTCGAAATACCACAACCAGTAGCTGAAAAAGTAGATGCTCAGACGAGAGAAAATACGAATAGCGATGGTTCAGAAGAGGTGATGCTAAGAGCAAAAACACCACAACTGAAAGGTCTTAAGATCATGGGTAAGATAGATACTAGCAAGTTGGATAGTTCTACCAAACCAAAACCTGTAGATAGATCCAAGCCGCAACCTGGCCAACCAGCCAAAGCTGACGGAACTACACAAGCAGGTTCAGCAAACGATGCGCTAAAACGTAAACGTAAACGTAAGAAGTTGCCGACAGGAGCGCCAGTTCCAGATCCACGTACTGGAAATGCTCCGAATAGACCTACCACAGCGGGTGCTGGTGGTAATGCTCCAGCAAAAGGAAAGCCAGCTAGAGAAGAAGTCAAAGAAGTATCTCAAAAGGAGATCGATGACAAAATCAAAGCAACAATGGCGCGCCTCAATGTAGGTGGTAAAAACAAACGTCAGAAAATAAGAAGAGATAATAGGGACGTTAAGAGAGAAAAACAAGAACAAATAGACAGTGAAAACGTAGAAACTAAACTCAAATTGACAGAGTTTGTATCTGTGTCTGAGTTAGCTAGTCTATTGGATGTGCCTGTCTCTCAGGTGATTACCACTTGTTTAAGTCTAGGTATCATCGTTTCTATCAATCAGCGTCTTGATGCTGAAATCATTGAACTTGTAGCTGGAGAGTTTGACCATGAAGTTGAATTTATCAGTGCAGAAGAAGATGTAGAAGAAGAAAACGTCATTGTTGATTCTGAAGAAGATCTTAAGCCTAGAGCTCCAGTTGTCGCAGTAATGGGACACGTAGATCACGGTAAGACATCTCTATTGGATTATATTAGATCGGCTAATGTTGCAAGTGGTGAAGCGGGTGGTATCACGCAGCATATCGGAGCTTATGAAGTAAAAGTAGGCCCTGATAATAAGAAGATTACCTTCTTAGATACACCAGGTCACGAAGCATTTACAGCCATGAGAGCCAGAGGTGCTAAGGTTACAGACGTTGCCGTCATCATTATTGCAGCAGACGACCACTTGATGCCACAAACCAAAGAAGCCATCAGTCACTCACAGGCGGCAGGTGTACCTATGGTTTTTGCCATCAATAAAATAGATAAACCAGGTGCAGATCCTGAGAGAATCAAACAAGAGTTAGCATCCATGAATTTGTTGGTAGAAGATTGGGGTGGATCATACCAGTCTCAAGATATCTCTGCAAAACAGGGTCTTCACATTGACAAATTGCTCGAAAAAATAATTCTAGAGGCAGAAGTCCTTGACTTGAAGGCAAATCCGGATAGACAAGGTACGGGTACCGTTATAGAAGCATCTCTAGATAAAGGAAAAGGATATGTCACAAAAATCCTAGTCCAAAACGGAAGTGTGGAAATAGGAGATTCGCTTGTAGCCGGACCATATTCTGGTAAGATCAAAGCAATGTTTAATGAACATGGCAAAAAGGTCAAAAAAGCAGGCCCTTCTACTCCTACATTAATTTTAGGTTTGAGTGGTGCGCCACAAGCGGGAGAAAAGTTCAAAGTCATGGATTCTGACCAAGAAGCTAGACAATTGGCCGCAAAACGTGCCCAAATAGAAAGAGAACAATCCAATAGAGCAAGCAAACGTATCTCTCTAGATGAGATCGGAAGACGTCTTGCATTAGGTACATTCAAAGAGTTGAACCTTATCGTAAAAGGAGACGTGGATGGATCTATCGAAGCATTGGCAGATTCATTGATCAAACTTTCTGTAGAGACAATCCAAGTGAATGTCATCCACAAAGCAGTAGGAGCAATTGCCGAATCAGACGTATTGTTGGCTTCTGCATCAGATGCTATCATCATAGGATTCCAAGTAAGACCTTCTGCAAATGCAAGAACCCTTGCAGAAAGAGAAGGTGTACAAATCAAAACATACTCTATCATCTACGAAGCCATCGAAGAGATCAAATCAGCGATGGAAGGAATGCTCGAGCCTACCAAGGAAGAGAAAATCGTGGCTCAAGTGGAAGTACGTGAGACATACACCATGTCAAAAATTGGAACAATCGCAGGTTGTTACGTCACTGAAGGTAAGATCACTAGAAATACGCATATCCGCGTGATACGAGATGGTATCGTTATCTTCCCGATGAAGGAAGGTGCACATGGAGAGTTGTCTTCATTGAAGAGATTTAAAGAAGACGCTAAAGAAGTCAAAGGAGGTTTTGAATGTGGTGTTACCATCAAAAACTTTAATGATATCCGAACAGGTGACGTAATAGAAGGATACGAAATCATCGAGATCAAACAGACACTTAAGTAATTAGTGCCACATGTTGAATGCTTTGTCAAATGAGTCTTTAAAATTAAAGGCTTATTTGGATGATATTGTAAGCCGTCTCAATAGCTTAGATTTTATTGAGTTAGACCCTATCAGTATTCCACATGGATATACTGCATCACAAGATATAGAAATAGCAGGTTTCTTTAGTGCAATACTTGCATGGGGAAATAGGAAAACCATCATCATGAAGTCTAAAGAACTCATGACAATGATGGATAATGCTCCATATGATTTTATCAAAAACCATACTGAACAAGATAGGAAAGCTTTGTTAGATTTTAAACATCGAACATTTCAGGCAACCGATATCGTTTATTTTGTTGATTTTCTCCAGCGTCATTACCTTAAACACGATACATTAGAAGTAGCATTTCATAATGATAAGACAGTTCCTTATGATCAAGAAGCAGCTTTGATAAGGTTTCATCACTATTTTTTTGATAATGAATTTGCGCCCTTGCGTACAAGAAAACACATAGCTACACCTGCCAAAAATGCTACTTGTAAGCGACTCAATATGTATCTAAGATGGATGGTACGACATGATCACAACAAAGTTGACTTCGGTTTATGGAAGACGATACCTATGTCAGGTCTAATGATACCACTAGATGTACATGTAGAAAGATATGCAAGAAAATTTGGATTAATCACCAGAAAACAAAGAGACTGGCAAACGGTCAAGGAATTGACCAATAACCTATTACTCTTCGACTGTGAAGATCCAGTAAAATATGACTATGCTCTATTTGGCTTAGGCGTAGCTAATGAAGATTATTTAGGCGCACCATTTTGAATCCAACATTCAATGATTTTAATAACATCATTTGAAAGCTTGGTACCACCTTGTGGCATTGCTTCGACGCCAGATTCATGTTTGATTGATTGTAGGACTTTACCATTCAAACTTGCAGATTTAGCTGTAGCATAGGTACTTAAATCTATACCGCCACCAGGAAATTGACCAACATGACATCCAACTAAAGCACACGATGCGTCTATAATAGCGCTAACTCCACTGTCGTAAGTAGGCGTCACTCCTGTACAATCTGCTTTTGTTTCTTCATCTTTACCGCAAGCAAAAATACTTACAAATGCAATGGCAAGGAAAACAATAGAATACTTTGACATAAAATAGGTGTTTTGTTTATTTAATACGACAAAAAAACAACATTTATTTGAAATGGAGTATCTATTATTTCAATAAAAAACAAATTTTTAATACTTTGGTCGTATTTTTGCCCCTTCATTAATTGTTATAAGAAATTGGATTGCGAAAATAACAGATTTTAACACATCCGTCTCGGCGGATAATATAGTCTAAAATCATGGTATTATTAAAATCGAATTTACTTTATGTATAGAATATAAATAAAAAATTAGAATGGATTTTAAAAATTTGATTGCGCATTGTAAGGAATATGGGTTTATTTTTCAGTCAAGTGAAATATATGATGGTCTGAGCGCAGTATATGATTATGGTCCCTATGGCGTGGAGCTAAAAAACAACATCAAAAGCTATTGGTGGAAGTCGATGGTACAAATGCATGAAAACATTGTTGGAATAGATGCTGCGATCTTTATGCATCCCAAAACATGGAAAGCTTCTGGTCACGTTGATGCATTTAATGATCCATTGGTGGACAATAAGGATTCTAAAAAAAGATACCGAGCAGATCAACTGATAGAAGGTTATGCAGAAAAAATAGAAGCAAAAACACTAAAAGATATAGAAAAAGCCAAAGCTAGATTTGGTGATGCATTTGATGAAAAACAATTTCGGGAGACCAATGACAGAATCATCGAACGTCAGAAGCAAATAGATGAAGCCCTTGGTCGTCTAGCAAAAGCTATGACGGATGGTAATATGGAAGAACTTAAGGCCATGATAGACGAATACGAAATCGTTTGTCCGGAGTCAGGTTCGCGCAATTGGACAGAAGTGCGTCAGTTTAATTTGATGTTTAATACTCAACTCGGAAATATTGCGGGTGAAGAAGGAAAGCTATACCTGAGACCTGAAACAGCGCAAGGTATATTTGTAAATTTCTTGAATGTACAGAAGTCAACAAGACAAAAAATACCTTTTGGAATAGCACAAATTGGTAAGGCATTCCGAAATGAAATCGTAGCAAGACAATTTATCTTCCGTATGCGAGAATTCGAACAGATGGAGATGCAATTTTTCATTCGTCCTGGTTCTCAAGATGAATGGTATCAATATTGGAAGGAAACAAGATTGAAATGGCATAAAGCCTTGGGTACAAGTGGTGACAAACTTAGATTTCACGATCACGCAAACTTGGCCCATTATGCAAAAGCAGCTGTGGATATCGAGTTTGAATTTCCATTTGGATTTAAAGAATTAGAGGGTATTCACTCACGTGGTGATTTTGATTTGAGTCAACATCAAGATTTATCTGGCAAAAAATTGCAATATTTTGATCCTGAACTTAATGAAAATTATGTTCCATACGTGATAGAGACGTCTATAGGTTGCGACAGAATGTTCCTTGCCATGATTGCAAATAATTTGGTAGAGGAAAATGTACCGGATGCAGATGGTGCAGACTCTACACGTACAGTGTTAAAATTGCATCCTGCACTTGCACCTGTCAAAGTAGCTATTTTACCTTTGTTAAAGAACAAAGAAGAACTTACCAAAGTAGCTTCTGAAGTATATGATAAGCTGAAGTTGTCTTTTAATTGTCAGTATGACGAAAAAGATGCTATAGGTAGAAGGTATAGAAGACAAGATGCTATTGGTACACCTTATTGTGTCACGATAGATTTCGAAACACTCGAAAACGAGACAGTTACAATTAGAGATAGAGACACACTAGAACAACATAGAGTCAAGATATCAGATATTAAAGCCGCAGTGGAAGGCAAGGTTTCCATGGAGAATTTACTCACACTTTAGTATAAAAAATCACCTTACGAATGGGCCACAATGATTTTTTCGTTGTGGCCTTTTTTGTATTTGGGTTTACATGATTTGAACATCCTATTAATTGATTTGTTAAGTCTTCCTTAACCAAATTTTGCTAGTGTACTTAATTGTCCATGAAGAGATATTTATGTATCAAATTTTGAATAATGAAGTGGGGCTAGATATTTATTAAAGCCGAACCAAATGAAGTCTTTCTTATTTTTAAGTTTGATGCTTTTTGCATTAGCATCTTGCAAACACGATCATTCTAAACATGATCATTCCCAACACGAACAATTACCTAGCAACTCTTTAGAAGGTGTAAATCCTGAGAATGCTTACATGGTAAAAATACTTGACTCTATATTCCAAATAAGTGACCCGACCAAGAGTTATAATTTAAACTACAAAATGGCGGTACTTTATAAACAAAAGTCTGATGCGGCACAGAATGTTTCAGAGCGATCAAAACTGTTGTTTCAATGTGCAGATGAACTATTGAATGCAGGAAAAACACAAGATGCAATCGGTATTTTTGATACTTTCCTAGCTCAAGCCGCATCAGAGAATATGGCCATGAATGATATATCCAAAATGATTCATGAAAAAATGGCTATCGCTTATCTTAGACTTGGCGAGCAACAAAACTGCGTTCAAAACCATACGGCATCATCGTGTATCATACCACTCCAAGAAGAAGGTTTTCACGCTATAAAAACTGGTTCGGAGAAGGCAATCCAAATGTATGAAAAGATATTGACCCAATATCCCGACGACCTAAGTTGCAGATGGTTATTAAATATTGCTTACATGACTTTGGGCAAGTATCCACAAGACGTACCAAAACAATGGTTGATTCCAGTGCCAGCATATGGCAAAAACAATAAACTTCCCTATTTTAAGGATATAGCCACAAAAACTGGACTTGATGTACTAGGCATGTCAGGTGGTGTCAATATGGAAGATTTTAACAATGATGGCTATCTTGATATTTTTGTCACCGCTTATGGATTACAAGAACAATGCAAGCTGTTTTTTAGTGATAAAAATGGTGGTTATGAAGATGTGACAGTAGCTGCGGGACTCAAAGGTCTGACGAGTGGACTTAATACGACACACGCAGATTACAATAATGATGGATTTGTAGATATTTTTATTATGCGTGGTGGCTGGTTAAATTTGGGTGGCAATATTCCGAATTCACTTCTTAAAAACAATGGTAATGGTACGTTTTCCGATGTTACAAAATCAGCTGGTGTACTGTCCTTTCATCCTACTCAGACAGCAACTTGGGGCGATTACGATGGTGATGGGTGGCTTGATTTATATGTAGGAAATGAATCTATAAAGGAGATGAACAGTATCCATCCAAATGAGCTATATCATAATAATGGAGACGGTACTTTTACAAATGTTGCATCAACTTACGGTCTAGACCTTGTAGAATTTTGTAAAGGTGTCAATTTTGGTGATGTAAATAATGACGGTCTTCCTGATTTATATATCTCCGTGATGGGCGGAAATAACAAATTATTTATGAATCGTGGTGGCAAAGATTTTTCAAACTGGAAATTTCAGAACATTGCTCCAAGCGTAAAAGTAGAAGGTCCACAATTTAGTTTTCCCAATATATTTTTCGATTATGATAATGATGGAAATCTTGATTTATTGGTTTTTGGGTACTCTTCGAGTAGGTTGTTAAATTTGGCAGAAGACGCTTCTCTGGAATATTTGGGTAAAGAGTCAGCGGGCGAAAAGCCAAAGTTATACAGAAATTTAGGTGGTGAGAGATTTGAAGATGTGACCCTTAAATCAGGATTTAACACTGCTGTATATGCTATGGGATGCAGTGTAGGAGATGTGGATAATGATGGTTTTCCAGATGTATATGCTGGAACCGGCGCACCGGATTTAAGGACAATTGTGCCGAATAGATTTTTTAGAAATAATAGTGGTAAAAATTTTGTTGACGAGACAAGTGCAGGCTTTGGACATATCCAAAAAGGTCATGGTGTTGCTATGGGAGATCTTGATAATGATGGAGATGTGGATATTTACTGTGTGCAAGGTGGTGCATTCGAAGGTGATGTAGCCTATAATTTGTTATTTGAAAATCCTGTAAAAAATACAAAATGGGTCAAACTAAATCTTGAAGGCACAGTCAGTAATAGATCAGCAATCGGCGCAAGGATACAAGTAAAAGTGACAGATAATAGTGGAAAACAAAAGAGTATTTACAGATGGGTAGGCGCTGGTGGAACTTTCGGTAGCTCTAGTTTGCAGCAAGTCATTGGACTCGGTGATGCCAAATCTATCGATGAAGTCATTGTAAAATGGCCATCAAGAAAAAGCCAAATTCAGTCATTTAAAAATATTGCATTAAATTCAACCCATAAAATCAAGGAAAGTCAACCCACAACAACGGAAACACCACAAAATATAGTAGCATTCAAAGAAATAAAACACATTCATCATCATTAAAATCATCATGAAATGGGTATTGATAGAATGTATGAACATGGGGAAAATTATAATGAAGAGGTAGAAAGTGCACATTAAAAGAAAAAGCAATCCCTTCTTGTAGGATAAAGGGTATTAATATTTATCACAAGTGCGATTAGTGAGAAAACATTGTTGATCACACAATAATGGATTGTAAATTTCATTGCGGGAACTTAAAAATTAATTTATCAAAAGAAATCTTTGACCAAGCTATTACTACATACAAATCGAGATAAAAATTCGTCTTGATTTGTAAATTCTATTACTTTTGTTGGTAAATAATAAATGGCTTCTATGCATTCTTCTGATTCTCAAACATATTTTACTGATCAAACAAGAGCATTCTTAAATACTCAAGCTACAGTTGATGACATTTCTCTGCTTAGAGATGTCTTAATTTTCCATGAACGAAAATATTATATCGAAGATGACCCATTAATCTCAGATTTTGAATACGATCAACTATACAAACAATTGGTTGCTATAGAAGAAGAGCATCCACATTTAATCACGCCCGACTCACCCACTCAAAGAGTAAGCAATGATCTATCTGGGGATTTGCCTCCTGTACAGCATACCGTTCCAATGTTGTCTCTTGATAATTCATACAATGAAGATGACCTCCAAGACTTCGACAATGCCATTAAAAAACTTTGTGGACTTCCTTCAGATACCGAAATAGAGTATTGTGTAGAACCAAAATTTGATGGTGGTAGTATCGCCTTGATCTATGAAAACGATATCTTGGTTAGGGCAGCCACACGTGGTAATGGAACATTTGGAGAAGAAATGACACAAAATGCAAAGTCACTTTCAAGTATTCCTCTTAGAGCAGCTTTTTCATCTAAAGGTATCTCCAAAGTCGAACTTCGTGGCGAAGCACTCATACGTAAAGATAATTTTGATCGGATAAACAAAGAAAGAGAAAAAGAAGGTCTCACGCTTTTTGCCAACCCAAGAAACGCTGCGACGGGAGGACTCCGTACCAAAGATGCAAATGAAACACGCAAACGTGGTTTAGAAGCTTTTGTGTATCAAATCGCTTATGCTGTGGATGCTAACGAAAATTCTGTTCTAAATGCCTTTGAGACACATATAGCTGGTATAAACCTACTTGGAGAATTGGGTTTTAAAATACCGCAGTCAGAAAAAAAAGTCTGCAAAAACATCATCGAAGTAGGTCAGTTTATCAGATCTTGGGAAATCAAAAGAGATGAGTATCCTTACGAAATAGATGGAATGGTCATCAAGGTCAATAGTCTAGAACTTCAAGCAAAATGCGGATATACATCACATCATCCACGTTGGGCCATCGCATTCAAATTTAAAGCCAAACAAGCGACAAGCAAACTCCTTTCTGTAGAATATCAGGTTGGAAAAATAGGTTCAATCACGCCTGTCGCAAAAATTGAGCCTGTTTATCTTGCAGGTGTGACGGTGTCGTCTATCTCGCTGCATAATGAAGACTTTATCAAGAGTAAAGATCTACGTATCGGGGATTCTGTGCTCGTAGAGCGAGCAGGAGATGTGATACCTTACATTGTTAAGTCATTTCCAGAGTTGCGTAGTGGTGAAGAAAAAGTAATCGATTTTCCTGAAGTTTGCCCATTCAATAGAGATGAGACAGTAGAAGTCAAACTTATTAAAGAAGATGGAGAAGCCGCTTGGCGATGTCCAAACTGTATTTGTGGAGCTCAGAATCTTCAGAAAATGATCTTCCACGTTTCCAAAGATGCAATGGATATCGATGGGTTTGGCAAATCTTATGTAGAGCGTTTTTACGAATTGGGTTGGATCAAAGATATGAGTGACATTTACCAATTAGATTATGATAAAATAGCTAGTTTAGAAGGTTTTGGTAAGCGATCGGCAGAGAATATTAAGAAGGCAATCGATAAAGCAAAAAATAACCCAATCCAACGATTGATGTATTCTTTGTGTATTCATCATTTCGGAAAAAAAGCAAGTAAGCTTGTCGCTGAACAAATCAATCACATCTTTGATCTAAGGGATTGGAGTGTAGAACGATTTCTTGAAATTAAAGACATTGGGCCAGTTGTAGCTGAAAATGTAAGTCAATGGTTTGCCAATGAAGATAATATTCAAATGCTTCAAAAGATGGAGTCATATGGCGTTAATCTTACACAAACGGATGATGACAAACCGCTACAGGTATCAGAAGATGGTGTGTTTTATGGCAAAACCATTTTATTTACAGGTACACTGCAAACACTCGGTCGTAAACAAGCAGAAGAATTGGCAGCAAAAGCAGGTGCAAGAAATATCTCAGCTGTGAGTAGCAATCTAAATATTCTAGTAGTAGGGGAAAAAGCTGGTTCGAAACTCAAAAAAGCACAAGAGCTAGGCACCGTACAGATTATGACAGAAGATGAGTTTATTGAAAAAGTAAACCTAAATGCTTAAGAATTCATACATTTGACCCAAACAAAATTCCAACTCATGGCTGATGTGATTATTCGTAAAGCAAAGATTGAAGATATTCCAGAAATATATGCGCTTGTATATGAGTTGGCAGTATTTGAGAAAGAACCTGAGGCGCTTACGGTTAGTATGGATGAGTATGAAAAAGCATTTTCCGAAGGATTATTGCAAGGTATTGTGGCAACCGTTGACTCTAAAGTCGTAGGAATAGCCGTGTTTTATATGACATTTTCTACGTGGAAGGGTAAGTGCCTATATCTAGAAGATTTTTATGTCCAACCAGCATTCAGAAGGGATAAAATCGGCCAACAGTTATTTGATGCATATCTATCAGAAGCAAAAGACCAAGGAGCAAATATGACCAAGTGGCAAGTCTTGGATTGGAACGAAACTGGTCTAAACTTTTACCATAAAAATAACGCCATCATAGAAAAAAACTGGTGGAATGGTAAAATCTTCTTTCAAAAATAAAAAAACTATCATGATTGCCGTAGAAAAAATAGAAGAAGCAAGTCATAACATCCAATCCATCGTGACCAATACGCCATTGATGCGAAATTATAACCTTTCCAAAAAATATGGTTGTAATGTTTTTCTCAAAAGAGAAGATATGCAAGTGGTTCGTTCATTCAAGATCAGAGGTGCGTACAACAAAATGAAAATGATGGGCGAAGCAGCTCGTGCAGGTGGCGTCATATGTGCAAGTGCAGGCAATCATGCCCAAGGTGTAGCTTTTGCTTGCTCATCACTCAAAACCCGTGGCATTATTTACATGCCCACCACTACTCCAAACCAAAAAATAAGTAAGGTCAAACATTTTGGTGGGACATGGATAGAAGTTCGGTTGGTAGGAGATACTTTCGATGATGCCAATAAGATAGCGTTGCAACACGCATCTGATCAAAACATACCATACATTCATCCTTTTAATGATGTAGATGTCATGGCTGGTCAAGGTACTATCGGAAAAGAAATCCTAGACACGATGACAGAAAGTGTAGATATACTTTTTGTGGCAGTAGGTGGTGGCGGATTGATATCTGGGGTAGGTTCATATTTCAAACAAAAGAGTCCAAACACTCGTATCATTGCCATAGAAGCGGAAGGCGCACCAGCATTGGCAAAATCCATGGCTGAAAATGAATTGGTAAGATTAGAAAAAATAGATTCTTTTGCAGATGGTATCGCTGTCAAAATGATCGGCGATAAAACATTCGAAATTTGTAAAAAAGTTGTGGATGAAGTAAGATTGGTCCCCGAAGGTAAAATTTGTTCATCGATACTTGGTTTATATAATGATGAAGCCATCGTGGTAGAACCTGCCGGGGCAGTTAGTTTTGCTGCTTTGGATTACTACAAAGATGAGATCAAAGGGAAAAATGTTGTTATCATCGTTTGTGGCGGAAATAATGATATCACTCGTACTGAGGACATTCGTGAAAGAGCTCTCTTGTGGGAAGGCAGAAAACATTACTTCATCATTCGGTTTCCACAACGTGCGGGCGCATTAAGAGATTTTTTGAATTTATTGGGACCAGAAGATGATATCGCACATTTTGAGTACACCAAAAAAACAAATAGAGATACAGGTCCCGCACTCGTTGGTATAGAATTAAAATCGTCAAATGATTATTTGGCCCTAGTTGATAGAATGACAAAAGCAGGTATTAATTATGAACATCTGAACAATAATCCGATGTTATTTGAGATGTTAGTATAATTAGGGTCTGCTGAAATTCACAAAAACAATTGATTATCAAATAATAATATTTTTTGATTGATACATGTTATAAAAAGAATTCATTAAAAGCATTGCACCAAGTTTAAATTATTTTTGCAAGTCAGCTGCACTTAATCTTTTGTAGTGTTACTTACTAAACTTGTAGTAGTTGCGATCCGGTTGGTCGCAATTCATCCCTAAATCGTGATTTCGTATCACGATTTGCAACGGGATTCTTGTCATCGGTTTGAAGTTTCGTATCTTAAGCACATCTGACTTTTTCAGCAGACCCTAAATAAAAAAACGACCCCGAAATGGAGTCGTTCCTTTATAAATTGTCTATGTTTTCGGCCCATCATCCTTGGGTGGCTTCATCCTTTTGGAGTCTTTAAGCGCTTTGTCTATGATAAATTCCAATTGACCATTGACACTACGAAATTCATCCGATGCCCACTTTTCGAGTGCTTCGTATGTTTTGGCGTTGAGCCTTAGGACAAATGATTTTTTTTCGCTCATATCTTAATGATGTAAAGTGCCTGCATTTACGACAGGTGAAGCTGCTTTATCTGAACAAAGTACTACTAATAAATTGCTCACCATGGCTGCTTTTCTTTCTTCGTCGAGATGTACGATTTCTTTTTTGCTTAGAGCTTCGAGTGCCATTTCTACCATACCTACTGCTCCTTCTACGATTTTGCTTCTTGCAGCAATTACAGCTGTAGCTTGCTGACGTTGCAACATGGCACTAGCGATTTCTTGAGCGTAAGCTAGGTGACTGATTCTCGCTTCTATCACTTCTATTCCTGCTAAGTCTAGTCTTTCTGATATTTCGTTTTCTAGCATTTCATTGATCTCGGTAGAACTAGACCTAAGTGTTATCTCCGCTGTTTCGTCTTCAAAATTGTCGTAAGAATAAGCCATCGCCATTTTACGCAAAGCCGATTCGCTTTGTATGGTTACAAATTGTTGGTAATTCTCAACATCAAAAGCAGCTCTGAAAGTGTCTCTAACTTTCCAGACAACTACCGCAGCAATCATGATTGGATTACCTTGTTTATCATTGACTTTTAGTTGTGTCGTTTCTAAGTTGTGTGCTCTGAGTGAGATGTTTTTCTTTAGAAAAAATGGATTTGCCCAAAAAAATCCTGATTCTTTTACAGTACCCACATAATCCCCAAACATGGTGAGAACTCTAGCGCTATTCGGTTGGATAGCCATAAAACCCAGTAAAAGGAAGAATCCGACTATGGCGCCGACTATACCAATTCCAACATGTACCAAATGAAACTTAAAATTCAAAATAGAGAATATAAGAATAGCTAAACTGACAATGAGGATAAGATATCCTGAAAATGGTTGGATTGTTTTTTCTGTTTTCATTTTTGTTTTGATTTAATGTGATATTAAAATGATATCATATTGGTAAACTATATCTCATGCTGATAAGTTCCCAAATTGTTAATATTTTTTAAAAAAATTATATTTAAGGTATTTAGTTAGCTTATGTCTGTTTTTGTTTATTGCTTTTGTCTTAGGGCCCAAAACGATGAAAAATCTGAAGAAAGCCCTTTTATTGTTCTAAAGGTGGTAGATTAAGGTAGAAAATGAAAATGTAAAAAAGTCCATAAACTATAAAGATGAGTGTGATGCACAATGAAACACAAATAAAGAAATTTAGAAAGAAATAGCATTGTAATTATTCGGTAGTTCGCCGTTAGAACTTTCCACAGTGCAACAAAGACAAGTCAAAGACGATATTCCATCGGTGATTTCAGGAATGGAGACTAAGGCATTAAGGTATGAAGATTGGAAGGTGACTATTTGTAGGTTTGATCGAAGTGTTTTGCGAAATTTTAATTGAAATTTTCAGTTAGACACTTAGAAAAATGAATTGATGTTTTGTTTTAAATTCGAACATTTCAAAAAAGGGCGTATTTAAATATACAAAAAAAGGCAAAAAAACCATCAGCTTGACCAATGACTTTTTCGCCTTTATTTTATATCATTCAGAAAGGTCTCTATTGGACGATTCCTTCTATTTTGTATTCATCTTTGAGCGTTTTTCTAAAGTTTTCGGCATCTTCCAGCTTACTGAATTGCCCTATACAAACCTTAAAGTAGGAAACATTATCTTTATATTCCGTAGTGACAGTGATAGGCTCTAGGAAATTTTCTCTTAGCGACTTTATAAGATTGTTCGCTCCTTTATATTTTGTAAAAACGCCTACTTGAACCCTATAGACAGTCTCTGTTTGTGGTTGCTGATAATATTTTTCGTATTCTTCAGCTGACTGATTAAAATCATTATTGTTATCAAGTTGGAGCGACACATTATTCAATGAAGGTGAAGTGTTTAGGTCGTGTTTGATAACAATTTTATTTTCAGGTGCATTGTGTTTGTTCAGCACATTCATAAGTAATCGAGGAGTCATCGTCTCTTCTATTCTCTCCACCAACTGCCCTTGTGAATTAAAAATCAACATAGTAGGCAAGTACTTCACCTCATAAATCGATTTTAGTTCAAAGCCTTGGACATCATCTATATCTACTTTCAATGCCACAAAATCAGAATTTAGCATGTTTGTAACATTCGCATCCTTAAATGTTGTCTGATCCATCCAAGTACAAGGTGTACACCATTTTGCATGAAAACCAACAAAAAGCAATTTTCCTTCTTCCCCTGCTTTTTTACGAGCACTAGAGATACTTTCATTGCTGAAATTGACCCTAATGTCAGATGCTTCTAGGTTGCTTCCTATGATCAATAGTAAGACCAGTGGAAGATAATTCATTAATCTTCTCATGATTTTTAAATTTGAAAATGATATAAAAATTTCTGTGTTTAGATATTATCAGGTTTTATAATCTCGAACCTTTTGCATTACATAAAATTCTTAACTATAATTGACTGTATAACTGATGCTTAGTATATATCAATTTTGATACCAAAAACAAATTGAATCATGTGCATTATTTTAAGTTTTTAATTTTCTATATTTGTAACATATTGTTATATAGTTATATACGCGTTATAAATAAAGATAAAGTATTGTAATATTTTTTTATATTTTAAATTCAATTCTATGAAAAATGAAAATTAATGTATCTTGTGCCACTTTTTCTTAAAACAGTTCAAAACCAATTTGCCATGGCAAAAACCTTTGCAGCAATAACAGGTGTAGCCGGATATGTTCCCGAAGATATTTTATCCAACGCTGACCTCGAAAAAATGGTAGACACTACAGATGAATGGATTACCACTAGGACAGGCATCAAAGAAAGAAGGATCCTACGTACACCAGGTAAGGCTACATCGGATATGGCTGTAGAAGTGGTGAAACAATTATTGGCAAAGACCAATACATCGGCTGATGAAATAGAGCTTTTGATCTGTGCCACAGTCACTCCTGACATGACATTTCCTGATACCGCCAATACAATATTAGACAAAGTGGGCGCTAAAAATGCTTTCGGGTATGATATCAATGCAGCTTGTTCAGGATTTCTATATGCTCTGACCACAGGTGCAAAATTTATTGAATCTGGTATGTACAAAAAAGTAATCATTATAGGTGCTGATAAAATGTCATCAATAGTAGACTATACTGATCGTACGACTTGTATTATTTTTGGAGATGGGGCTGGCGGTGTTTTGCTAGAACCGACAGAAGAAAAATCTGGTGTTATTGATTCGGTCCTTCGTTCTGATGGGTCTGGTAGAGAATTTCTGCATATGAAAGCAGGTGGTTCATTGAAGCCTGCAAGTGCAGATACGGTAATGAATAAAGAGCATTACGTATTTCAAGATGGAAAACCAGTATTCAAAGCTGCGGTCACGGGCATGGTCAATACAGTAAAACAGGTTTTGGAGCGGAACGAACTAGAAATAGATGATATCGATTGGCTCGTACCACACCAAGCTAATATGAGAATCATAAACTCAGTAGGTGACATGCTCGATTTCCCTAAAGAAAAAGTGATGGTCAATATCCACAAATACGGTAATACTACTGCTGGAACCCTGCCACTTTGCCTTTGGGAATATGAGTCCAAACTCAAAAAAGGAGATAAATTAATGCTCACAGCTTTCGGCGGCGGCTTCACTTGGGGGAGCACTTACATCGTTTGGCATTATTGAGTCTGAGAAAGTCTTCTTATCTTTGCACAAAATTTTAAAAATACAATATAATTTTTGTTTATGGCAAGTACATCAGATATCCGAAATGGTTTGTGTATGACACACAATGGTGATATTTTTTCTGTAGTAGAATTTTTACACGTAAAACCAGGAAAAGGAAACGCATTCGTTAGAACTAAGTTAAAAAGCCTTACTACTGGTAAAGTGGTAGAACATACCTTCCCATCAGGACATAAAATCGATGATGTAAGGGTGGAAAGAAGAAAATTCCAATTCTTATATAGTGATGAGAGTGGATACAATTTTATGGATAACGAAACCTACGATCAGGTATCTTTAAATGAAAACATGCTCGAAAGACCTGATTTCTTGAAAGAAGGAAGTGAAATAGAAATTTTGTTTCATGCTGAAAAAAATATACCTTTGACAGCAGATATGCCGGCAAGTATCGTATTGGAGGTGACATATACAGAACCAGGGGTAAGAGGAGATACTGCTACCAACGTCACTAAGCCGGCTACTGTAGAGACTGGCGCGGAAGTAAAAGTTCCAATATTTATCAATCAAGGAGATAAAATCAAAATAGACACCAAAACAGGTGGTTATTTAGAAAGAGTTAAAGCGTAACCAATTAAAAACAAAGCCATATGAATTTCAACGAAATACAGGAACTCATCAAGTTGGTGAATAAGTCTAATCTAACGGATTTCAAACTCAAAGACAAAGATTTTGAAATTCAGATTAGGACTAAAAAATTCTATAAAGGTGCACATCAGACAGTTGTGACAGCACCACAAGCTTATACAGTTTCTGCCCCAGTTCCTGCGGCTCCTCAGGCACCCGCGAGTAGTGCACCAGCACAGACATCAGCAGCAGCTCCAGCAGCAGAACCTACGAAAGGCAAAAATATCCTAGAAATTAAGTCGCCTATCGTGGGTACATTCTATCGTTCTCCAGGTCCTGACAAACCAGTATTCACTAAAGTGGGTGATGCTGTAAAACAAGGAGATGTCGTTTGTATCATTGAAGCAATGAAGTTGTTTAATGAAATAGAGAGTGATGTCACTGGTACAATAGTAAAAGTACTCGTTGAAGATGCATCTCCTGTAGAGTATGACCAAGTTTTATTCTTGGTAGAAGTCTAGGACATTTTCACCATTAGAATACATTTGCTATATATTGCGCATAGTTTATATGGCCATTATTTAATTTTGTATAATCGAATGCTTAATGTTTAATAAGATATTAATAGCCAATAGAGGCGAGATAGCACTCAGAATCATCCGTACCTGTAAGGAAATGGGTATAAAAACAGTAGCTATTTATTCTAAAGCTGATGCTGAAAGTCTTCATGTAAGATTTGCAGATGAGGCAGTTTGTATCGGGCCTGCTGCATCTTCTGAGTCATATCTCAATATACCAAGGATTATGGCAGCTGTTGAAATCACAAACTCTGATGCCATCCACCCAGGATATGGATTTTTGGCTGAGAATGCTGGATTTGCTGAGATTTGTAGACAGTCAGGTGTTAAATTTATAGGGCCTACACCCGAGATGATCAATAAGATGGGTGACAAGGTTACCGCAAAAGAAACCATGATCAAAGCAGGCGTTCCTGTTGTACCTGGTTCTGACGGACTACTCAAAGATGTAAAACAAGGTATAAAAATAGCAAACACTATAGGGTATCCCGTCATATTAAAGGCTACGGCTGGTGGCGGTGGTAAAGGTATGCGTATCGTGACCAAAGACGATGAATTCGAAGATGCATGGAATAGTGCAAGAAAAGAAGCCAAGGCATCTTTTACTAATGATGGCATTTATGTCGAAAAATATGTAGAAGAACCAAGACATATCGAGTTCCAAATCATCGGTGACCAACACGGCAATGTTATACATCTTTCAGAAAGAGATTGTTCTATCCAAAGAAGACATCAGAAACTGGTAGAAGAGAGTCCTTCTCCATTTATGACACCCGAATTGAGAGAAGAAATGGGTAATGCTGCAGTAAAAGCTGGTAAATGTATCAATTATGAAGGCGTTGGAACCATTGAGTTTCTTGTAGATAAATATAGAAACTTCTACTTCATGGAAATGAATACTAGAATTCAGGTAGAACATCCCGTGACTGAAGAAGTTATAGACCACGATCTAATCAAAGAACAAATAAAAGTAGCGGCAGGTATCGCCATAACCGGCAAAAATTATTATCCGACGATGCATGCGATGGAATGTCGTATCAATGCAGAGGATGTGATGAATAATTTTAGACCTAGCCCTGGTAAAATATCATCTTTCCATAGTCCAAAAGGTCATGGTGTGCGTGTAGATACACATGTGTATGCAGGATATTCTGTACCACCATATTACGACTCAATGATTGCCAAATTGATTTGTAGAGCACAGACAAGAGAAGATTGTATTAAAAAAATGCAGCGCGCATTAGACGAATTCATCATTGAAGGTATTAAAACAACAGTTCCTTTCCACAAGGCATTGATGAAAAACGAAGCATTCAGAGCAGGTGATTTTAACACTGGTTTCATGAATACCTTCGATATGAATGATTGTAATGAATAATGATCCACTAAAAATAATATAAATGAAGGGATTATGGCGATTGCTGTCCCGGATCAAGGAATATAAACGAAGCTTCATACTAAGCATTATTTCTAATATTCTTTTATCTGTCTTTACGGTTATCAGCATTCCGCTATTGATTCCCTTTTTTTCGATGTTATTTGATAGAGTAGACGACGTACCTGTCAAGCCGACGGAATTTGCCCTTAATAATGATTGGATAAAGTATTATATTTCCACCTTGATCAATACACAAGGCCGGGAGACAGCTTTGTTATGGGTATGTATAACCCTTATCTTTGTCTTTTTTTGTAAGAACATTTTCAGGTATGGAGCACTATACTTTATTGCTCCACTGAGATATGGGATTATCTATGACCTGCGCAAACAGCTTTACCAAAAGTTTTTAGAACTTCCGCTTTCATTTTATTCTAATGAAAGAAAAGGTGTACTTCTCTCTAGCATGACTTCAGATGTTCAAGAGATAGAATGGTCGATATTAAATGTAGTTGAAGCTGTGTTTAAAGCACCGATCATCATGTTGGGAAGTATTTTTTTTATGTTTTATATTAGTCCTTCCTTAACACTTTTTGTATTTGCTCTGGTGGTAGTAGCTGGTGCCATTATAGGAAGGGTAGTATCTCAACTCAAACAAGAGTCTGTCAATGTGCAGGATTCAATAGCTAACCTTACTGCTCAGGTAGACGAAACTCTGGGTGGTATGCGCATTATCAAAGGCTTTAATGCGGAAAAATACAACGTCACAAAATTTGATAAAGAAAATAATTTTTTTAGAAACACTTTGATCAAAGTAATAAATAGAAGAGACCTAGCTTCACCTGTTTCTGAATTTTTGGGAGTGACCGTCGTCACTATTCTTATGTGGTATGGATCGAGTTTAGTTTTTAAAAACGAACTAGATCCTGAAACATTTTTTGCCTTTGTTTTTGCATTTTACCAAGTCATAGAACCTGCAAAATCATTTTCTAATGCATATTTTAATATTCAGAAAGGTCTCGCTGCTATGGATCGGATAGACCGTATCATGATGACACACAATGAAATATTGACCAAACCAAATGCATTAATAAAAAGTGGTTTTGATGATAAGATCATCTTTAATGATGTCTCATTTCAATATAAAGATACGGAGTTACAAGCATTAGATCACGTATCCGTGGAAGTTACAAAAGGTCAATTAGTTGCACTTGTTGGGTCATCAGGCGCAGGCAAATCCACCTTTGTGGACTTACTTCCGAGATTTTATGACGTGACATCAGGTAGTATCACTATAGATGGTTTAGACTTGCGAGACCTGGACTTAACATCTCTACGAAGTATGTATGGTATTGTGAGCCAAGACGCCATTTTATTTAATGATACCATTGGAAATAATATAAGATTTGGTGCAGAAGCTTACTCGGACGAAGATGTCAAAAAAGCAGCAATTATTGCCAATGCGCATGATTTCATTTCTGCTTTACCAGAAGGATATGCTACCAATATCGGAGACAGAGGACTAAAATTGAGTGGTGGGCAAAGACAACGACTGACCATTGCTAGAGCAATACTCAGAAATCCACCTATTTTAATATTGGATGAAGCGACTTCTGCTTTGGACTCTGAGTCTGAAAAATTAGTTCAAGAAGCACTTCATAAAGTTATGCAAAACAGAACTTCTGTAATAGTAGCACACAGACTGAGTACCATTCAAAATGCAGATCTCATTTTAGTACTTGAAAACGGTCGAATCATTCAATCTGGCACACACACCGAACTTCTAGAATCTGATGGAGCTTACAAAAAGTTTGTAGAAATGCAATCATTTGCTTAATAGTATGGAATCATCTGCGATTTTGAAATACAATATTGAGCAAGAATTTATAAGTAATTTTGGGGCACCCGAGGTTTTGTTATTTGCCCCTGGCAGAGCAAACATCATTGGGGAACATACTGATTATAACGAAGGCTTTGTCCTTCCCTTTGCCATAGGACAGGGTATATATTTTTATGCATCAAAGGTAAAAAATTCCACTGTAAAAATTATAGCAGCAGACATTCAAGAGAGTTCAACTTTTGATTTGAAAGAAGATCATGTTGCAAAATATGGTTGGGAAAAGTTTGTTTTTCAAGTAATTGAAGCATTAGGAAGAGAGAATATTGCAGGTTTCAATTTAGTTTTTGGCGGTGATTTGCCTATTGGTGGCGGTATATCATCTTCTTCAGCCCTTACATGTGGTCTTGTATCTTTAATGAATGATTTATTTGATCTGGGTTTTACTAAAGATGATATCGTTTGGAAGTCTGTAGAAGCTGAACGTGGTTATGGTGTCAGAGGTGGCATTATGGATCAGTTTACGATCGTAAATGCCATAAAAGACTGTGCTATCTTACTAGATTGTAAGGACAATTCATATTTACAAATCCCTTTACATCTTAGCAATCACAGCTTTTATCTTTTTAATACCAATGTAAAACACAATTTATTACATACGGATTACAATAATAGAAGGGCAGAATGTGAAACAGCGGTAGAGATTATTGCTAAATCATATCGACCTATATCTTCATTACGGGATCTTTATATTTCTGATATTGATCAAATAAAAGATATCTTGAATGACAGACTATTCCGTAGAGTTAGTTTTGTTATCAAAGAAAATCAGCGAGTAATTGACGCAAAACAAGCACTATTGGACAATGATTTAGTTCCGATAGGTAAGTTATTGTCAGCATCTCATGAAGGATTGTCTCAAGATTAT
>DAOLFJ010000334.1:0-4969 GCA_035326365.1 Saprospiraceae bacterium
CATCTATTGGTTTATCTAGTGGTCAATGTGATGATCATTTATGCCAATTACGCTTATTCTAAAACAAGTAATTCACTCTTTGAATTTAGAAATTTCTCTACTGCTTTTTGGTGGGGAATTGGTTTAATGGCACACGCATTCAATGTCTTTAGTATAGATTTAATATTTGGCAAAGACTGGGAAGAAAGAAAGATCCGAGAGCTGATGATAAGAGAAAAACAAAACAAAGATTTTGTATAAAACCAACAAATTATGACCACTATCATCATAGAAGACGAAAAGCCCGCAGCCCGTATGCTTCAGCGCAAACTGGAGAAACTCAATATTCATGTTGAAGTCATGCTACATTCTGTCACAGAAGCGATAGCATGGTTTCAGCAAAATCCGCACCCTGATTTGATATTTCTGGATATTCAGTTGTCAGATGGTTTATCCTTTGAGATTTTTGAAAAAGTCGCTATCCAAAGTCCGATTATCTTTACCACAGCATATGATGAGTACGCACTTCGAGCCTTTAAACTCAATAGCATCCATTATTTATTAAAACCTATAGATGAAGATGACCTAGAAGTTGCTGTCGAAAAGTATAAAAAATTGATAGCTCCCAATCTTGCCATCGATATACAGATGATCCGTCAATTGTTCACATCTTCACAAGCTCCTGAATATAAAAAACGATTTAGTGTTAAGGTCGGCGACCACATTAAAATCATCCCAATCGAAGATGTAGAGTTGTTTTACAGTGAATTTAAAGGGACTTTTTTACACACCTTTGAAGGCAGGACTTTTTTGCTAGACACTACTTTGGAAGCTTTAGAAAAAGAGTTAGAACCCACACAGTTTTTCCGTGTCAGCCGCAAGTATATCATTGCACACACAGCACTGAAAGATATTGTTGTGTACAGCAATTCCCGTCTTAAACTCACTCTAAAATCTTACAATAAAGAAGAAGTCATCGTCAGCCGTGAGCGCGTGGGTGAGTTTAAGGAATGGTTGGGGTAATAACCTTACACCATCGAAAACACATACCACATCTCCTCTCCTATTTGCAAACTTCGCTCTGTATATTTTGCTTCCATCAATTCTGTATGATCAAAAGCTTTCGGGTCGTCATATTTGACAGGGAACCTAGCTTCAGCACCGAAAACGATTGGACATGCTTCATCTGCTGAATTGCAAGTGACTACTGCACCATAATTTCCGGATGGATTAAAAGCATGGCTGTATTCCTTGGAAAAACAGATAATGGCTTGTTCGTTTGGTGCATATTTTACAGCATAAACTGGATTAGCTGCTTCTGATAATTGGAGTATATCAAAACCTTGTTTCGTTAAGGTCTCTGCTACTTTGGGGAACATCGCAGTCGCTACCGTACCACCTGAATAACAATATACATCTTTGATACCAAAATGGTAAGCCATCGTTTGCGCCCATATTTGTGATAAATGGCTACGACGCGAGTTGTGTGTGCATATAAAATTGAGTCGTATGCTCTCCCCTTTTGAAATCTTGTCTTTAATAAAAATGATTAGAGACTTTAAAACTTCTTTGCGTTCGTTGGATATATTTTCTGAAGAAAAAGTTTGGATGATGGATGTTATATTTGGGTTCATGTTTTTATTATTTTTCACCACTAAATGTTGTTTTAAAAAAGATTTCATCTCGTTTATTTTTTACCACTCTTTAGTGCAGCTTTGCTGTAAAGGTCACTAAGAGTTAATATCGATTTTAATACTTCCATTTATTTGCAAGGGCTACAAGAGACAACATGATGGGCACTTCTACCAAAACGCCTACCACCGTCACCAAAGCAGCAGGAGACTGTAATCCGAAAAGCGCAATGGCCACTGCCACGGCCAACTCAAAAAAATTGCTCGCGCCTATCATCGCTGCAGGGGCACAAATAGGATGTGGGAGATGTATTTTTTTTCCTACAAACCATGCTATAAAAAATATAAAATAAGTTTGTAATGTTAATGGAATAGCTACCAATAAAATGATAAACGGATTACTGATGATATTCTGCCCCTGAAATGCAAATAACAATATCAGTGTCGCTAACAATGCAATGATAGATAATGGTTTAAATTTAGTTAAAAATGAATTTTCAAACCATTCTTTCCCTTTATTACTAACAACTAGTTTTTGGGTCATCCAACCTGCTACCAATGGAATAACTACAAAAATAACCACACTACAAATCAGTGTATCATAAGGAATCGAAATATCTGTCATACCCAATAAAAAACCAACTATAGGCACAAAAGCCACTAATATGATCAAATCATTAACGGATACTTGTACAAGAGTGTAATTGGGATCACCATTGGTAAGATAAGACCAAACAAAAACCATAGCTGTACAAGGTGCCGCTCCCAAGATGATAGCGCCCGCTATGTACTCACCCGCTTGTGAAGGATCAATCCATGCTCCATATAATTTTGCAAAAAATATCCATGCAAAAAATGCCATGGTAAAAGGCTTTATAATCCAATTGACTACTACCGTCAAAATAATGCCTTTGGGACGTTTTTTAATGTCTTTAATACTACTGAAATCTATCTGCAACATCATAGGATAAATCATCAGCCAAATAAGGACAGCAATGGGAAGATTTACCTTGTATATTTCCATTTTGCTTAAAACATCCATACTACTTCCCGCAAAATGCCCCAATAATATACCCGCGACGATACATAATGCTACCCAAATCGTCAGGTATTTTTCAAAAAAGGCGATGGTTTTTGTGTCTTGATTGCTCATATTCTAAATTAAAATTTTACCACTAAGGGTACAAAGAATTTCACTAAGGTCATAAAGATTTCCAGCATGAAGGACTTAGATGCTATATTGTATTCTCAGGATTGATTATTCACACAATATCACACCATCTTTAGTAAATTCTGTTGCCAGACTATCTGCAAAAAAACTAGCAAATAATACTGATGCAACCGCATAGTTCTGCCTATGGATACAATATTTTGTTTTGGGTGGATTGATTTCACCTTGGATGAGACCTGCATCTTTCAGTACTTTAAGATGTTGAGAAAGTGTACTATTGGCGATAGGCAATTCATCAGACAAGTCTCCATGATAACAACAAGACTGCGACGATAACAACTCTAAGATCGCTACTCGTACAGGATGACCCAATGCATTGGCAAAGGTGGCAATCTGTTCTTGTTTCTCTGTATATTTCTTAACTAAAGCTGGCATGACTAAAACATTTATTCGCAAAAGTACGAATAGTTATTTATTGTTCGTCATATTGCGAAGGAAAAATTAAAGAAGTTGTTGTATATTACGATATAAATGGGTTGAAAACTTCAAGCTTGATACATATTTCTCCCTATTTCAGAATAATATGGAACAAAAATATTTGCTTAAAGTGAAAGATATTTTATCTTGCCGTCTTAATTGATTAAATTTAAACAGCCAACTTATAAGAAATAGATAAAGCACACTACAGTGATATTTTAAATCTTTACTGAGTACAAAACATCCCAAGAAATAAGAACCATTCAAATGAAATAATGCACAAACCTTAACTTCCCTTTAGTAAATTATCATACAACATAAAACCGATTCTGACCGTTATATCTTCTAAAATTTGGTTTTAGCATTTCTTTTGAATTTATTATTACAATCTCCAAAAGTAAAAATAACAAACTATGGACACACATCAAGATTTTTGGCAATGGTTTTCTAGTCAAGCAAATACATTTTTCAACAGTATCAAAAACAATGATAATGTAGAAACTACTTTTGTAACTCCTATGAGCGAACAACTTGATAAAGTCAGAGAAGGTTTCTATTTTATGGCTGGTATGTATGACGAGAATACGGTAGAAATGGTCATCACGGCAGATTGTAATGTCAAAAATATCGTTTTTGTAGAAGAATTAGTAGCAGACGCACCTAAAGTAGAAGGTTGGAACATTGTTGCACTCAAACAACCTAGTCCCGCAGCAGCATATGGACTGACACTGGACGGTTACACCTTTGATGCAGATAAAATGTTTTTCTTTTCCAATGACCATTACTATTATCCTGACGAGATTGACATCACCATTGTACACGTAGATTTGAATGATGAAAATATAAAAAAAATAACCCTAGGTGTCAATATGTTTCTTGATAATTATCTGGGTGAATTGACCTATGTAAATATCTTAGATAATCTTAAAATCATGGGACTTAAAGGTGCTCCGAGTGATTTAGTACCTATCACAAAACTAGTAGATTTCTTGAGATGGAGACTAAAAGAGTTTATCGAAAAATACGATGGTACATGGTACGATAATGACGAAAATCATGACGTCTACGATGGTGAATTGGAAAATGGAATGCCTTATGTTGCCACTATAGATACCCAACTTTTGTCTTGGGAAAGAAAAGCGTCACATCCTTGGGTAGCAATTTTTACAATAAATTATGATGGTGATCCAGAAGACGGAATGCCAAGTGATGAAGATATGGAAAAATTAGATAAGATAGAAAACATGCTATTATATATCTTGTCTGCCAAAAATGGAAATATCTATCTAGGGAGAGAAACAGCAGACGGTGTAAGAGAAATATATTTTGTCTGTAAAGGATTTCGTGCTGTTTCTAAAGTATTTGATAGAATACAGACGATCCACAGCCTCGTCTATGACATATCTTATGAAATTTATAAAGATAAATATTGGCAAACTTTCGAGAGGTATAAAGAATAAGGAAAAACTTGGTGTCCATTCATACTTTTGATATAGTTACAATTAATTAATGACTTTAAAGAGTAGTTTAAAAAACAGCGAGGCAATTTTTTTTTGATTTTCTCTAATAGCTTAAAATCTCTTCAAATCACAATCAAGGATGCTATTTTCATTATAGCGTAGGAATGTAGAATACTTTGTGTAAACTCGCTTTTAAAGTTAAATTTCTTATAATTTCCTTGCTATTACAATGGTATGTTGTTCCACTTCCA
>DAOLFJ010000335.1:0-4957 GCA_035326365.1 Saprospiraceae bacterium
GGACTTTGAGTGGTACAAATGCTGTGTATACTATTACAAATGTGATCCCTGCTGATACGTCTACTGTAGTTAAAATTTACCTTACAGTAAAAATGTCTAATCTTGTGGGCGCATATGTAAATTATGCTGAGATATCTGAAGCAATGGATACACTTGGTAACTCTAGCAATCCTATAGTACCTAGTCCATATGGTACATTGGTAGATATAGACAGTACACCAGATGATACCAATGGAAATGACGCAGGTGGTGAGCCTGAAGGACCTTCCGACGATGCTATAGCAGGAGATGGTAGTGGACCGATTGGTTCGGGTACACCTGCTGGTGACGAAGATGACCACGATGTGGAGTTTGTAAGGATTATTGACGCATCTATTCGTAAGACTATTGTAACGCCTGGCCCTTATGTATACGGTCAGCCAGTGACATACAGAATCACAGTCTTTAATCAGGGTAATGTAGATTTATACAATATCAATGTAAGTGATTATATTCCTGTAGGTATGGATTTTGTACCTGGAGGTGCTAATGCTGGATGGACCTTAAGTGGTAATACTGCTTCTTATACAGTTGCAGGTCCTATTGCAGAACAGACTAGTACAGATATCTTTATCACATTGATCACAAAACCTGTTGTGCCTGGCGCGTCTGCTACAGCTGCTTCATGGTTGAATATTACAGAAATATCTGAAATAAGAGATGAAAATGGTACGGATATTACCAATGATGATATAGATTCTGATGGTGATGATGATCCGAATAATGATCCGACTATTGATGATGAAATCAATGGTGATCCTACTGATCCGAATACGCCAAATGACGAAGATGATAACGATATCACTTTCATAGAGATTTTTGACCTTGCGTTAAGGAAAACATTGGTGACACCAGCTCCATATAACTATGGTGATGTATTGACCTTCAATGTGGAAGTCATCAATCAAGGTAATGTACCAGCTACAAATGTGGTTGTGAATGATTACTTGCCAATAGGATATACTTTTGCTGCTAATAATGGATGGACAGGAGCTTCTCCAGTTATTCAGAATACAATAGCAGGACCAATCTTACCTGGTGGTAGTGTAAACCTGACTTTACAGTTGACACTTATCCAGACGAATGGTGGAGAACGTAATTGGATAAATTATGCAGAAATTGCATCAGGCAATGGACCTAATGGACCAGGATTTGATGCAGACAGTGCACCTAATAGCAATGGTATTAATGAAAATAGTATTGTCCCTGGTGGTACAGGTGATAATAATGTAGAGAGTACAAGTGATACTGGGGTAGGAAGTCAAGATGACCACGACCCTGCTGGACCTTCTGTCTTTGATCTTGCATTGAGAAAAGGCGTAGTTACTGCTACACCAAGTTACAGTTATGGTCAGAATGTAATGTATAGCATCGTGGTAGTAAACCAAGGTAATGCAGCTGCGAGTAACATTGTAGTAAAAGATTATTTACCATGTGGTTTAGCATTTGACCCTAGTTTGCCTATGAATGCAACGTGGGCATCGGATGGTACTGATATTAGCACAACTTATTTTGGTACATTATTACCAGGTCAGAGTGTTGAGTTATTTGTTGACTTGATCGTAAGACCATGTTATACAGATGTAGATAACGCTTGGACCAATTATACAGAGATAGTTACTGCCATAGACAATACGACTGGTCTACCAGGTGATGATATCGATAGTACTCCAGATGGTACAAATGGTAATGACAATGGTGGTGTTCCTAATTTTGAGACTTTTGTAAGTGGTACTGATAATACAATAAATAATGAACTCGGTGATGAAGATGATCATGATCCGCACAAAATCCAAGTATTCGACCTTGCACTTAGAAAGGTAGTTGATAATCGTGGACCTTACATGATAGGGGAGACAGCAACTTTCAGAATTACAGTATTTAACCAAGGTAACGTATCAGCTGACAATATTCTTGTAAATGATTATGTCAGAAGTGGATTTAGTTTTAACCCTGCTGCAAATCCAGGATGGACATTGACAACTCCTGCGACGATAGCTGCTGATGGTTTATTAAATTATACGATCACGGACGAATTATTGCCAGGTACAAGTACAGAATTGGTATTGAACCTAGAGATAGCTTTGGATGCAAATCCTGCTGTTACTGATTGGTACAATTATGCAGAAGTGGGTGCAACTCAAGATACAGAAGGAAATAATAGAAATGATGATGCAGATAGCAATCCAAATACAAATTCACCTTACGAAAACCAAGTATTGCCAGATGGACCTTGGGATAACGTGATAGATGGTATTGGTGAGTTATTCGATCAAGACGAAGACGACCATGATCCAGAATTGGTGATAGTAGTAGGTGGATTGGGTGATACTGTTTGGAAAGATCTAGACGGAGATGGTATCCAAGATCCTAGTGAGCCTGGTGTAGCAAATGTGATTGCTACTTTGACAGATTGTGCTGGAAATATTTTGCAGACAACGACCACAGATAATACTGGATTCTATTTCTTCAATAACTTGATCCCTGGTAATTATCAGGTACAGTTTGATATTAGTAATCTTGCACCTGGATGTGCCTTTACATACCAGAACGTAGGTGCCAATGACGAACTAGATAGTGAGGTCGATCTTTCAGGCTTAGGGCCATGTGTCTATATTACAGGCGGACAGTTTGACAGTACTTATGATGCAGGTTTATTGATACTAGCAGCGATAGGAGATTATGTATGGCATGACTTGAATGGCAACGGACTTCAGAATGCTGGTGAGCCAAGTATACCTGGTGTACAAGTAAATCTATACCGTGGAGATAGCACATTTGTAGCTTCGACATTTACAAACGGCTCTGGATTGTACTTATTTGACTTCTTGTATCCTGGTGACTATTACTTAGAGTTTATTGATCCTGTAGGTTTCCAAAAAACATTTGCAAACACAGGTGCTAATAATGCCATAGATAGTGATGTAGATAATTCTAATGGTCCTGGTACCACATTGACTACGACGCTGTCACCGGGTGAACGTGATATGACATGGGATGCAGGATACTATATTTGTATTCCTATCGGAGACTTAGTTTGGTATGATATCAATAGAAATGATGTATGGGATAGTAATGAAAATGGTATCAATGGATTGCCAGTAAATCTATTTAGAAACGTATCAGGTACTTGGGTACTTTGGGAGACTCAGTACACAGGATTTAAACCAGGTACACCTTCTGATGATGGTTACTTTAAGTTCTGCGCGCCTCCAGGACAATACTATGTACAAGTAGTGATGCCTCCTTTGGGATTGGTAAGAGCTCGACCTAATATCGGAAGCAATGAGGAAAATGATAGTGATATCACAAATGCAAATGGTGCAGGTTCTACTGCTACATTTACAGTGACTTCAGGTCAAGAAAAATGTGACCTAGGTGCAGGGTATTACCCAATGGCAGTAGCTGGTAATCTAGTGTGGCTTGATGACAACCAAGATGGCGTACAAGACGAGGACGAACCAAAAGTAGCAGGTGTAGTAGTACAAGCATACGAGGCTCAAACCAATACAATGGTAGCAGAGACCACAACGGATGAAAACGGTCAATACACTTTGGATTACTTAGAGAAAGGTGATATTTATGTCAAATTTGAAGTGCCAGCTGGTTATAGTGCTACAGTAGCTAGAGTAACAGCTGATAACAAGGACAGTGATGTAGACCATAGTTATGGACAGAATACCACTAGAATGTTTACCATGTCATCAGGAATGGTGAATGAAAACATAGATCTAGGTATCGCATTCGGAGTATTGCCTGTAGAATGGTTGGACGTGGATGCAAGACGTGTTAATAATACCCACGTCGTCTCTTGGAGAACAGCCAAAGAAGTCAACGTAGATTATTATGTAGTAGAACGTAGACTTGCAAAGGAAACAGAATTTACTCAAATACCTGGCAAAGTTGCAGCAAATGGTAATTCAAATGCAGTACAAGCGTATAGTTTGATTGACAATGATGTAGCATCTTCAGGTGTTTATATCTACAGGGTAAAACAAGTAGACTTCGATGGTAAATATACTTATAGTAAATTGGTAAGTGTAGCTCATCAAGGTGAAAATGCCATAGAACTTTATCCAAACCCTGCTAAAGGAGAAACGAACCTTGACATTGTACTAAGTACAGACAGTAAGGTAAGTGTTGAGATCTATGACAATGCGTCTAAACTTGTAAAAGTCATCACTAATGAAGCATTCCAAGCAGAAGGTATCAAGTCATATTTGATTGACCTAAATGATGTACCTGCAGGAGTGTACAATGTGAAAGTGACCATAGATGGTGTTGCTACGCAAAAGAAATTTATCAGAATAGAGTAAATTTCTATTGAATATATAACCCCAAAAGAGAGAGTCTTACAGAAATGTAAGGCTCTTTTTTTTCTATATTTTATAATGAAATTAAGAGTTAGTTGTATTTATTCAGGTATGACCACGACGGAGTTATATATTTATAACCACGAATGATAATCCTTGGTAAAATGTCCAAAGCATCTAATTTTCGCGCTATTTTTGTCATAAAGATGCAAAATTTGTGCCTGTCTGCCTATGGCATGGACAAAATCAGTGTAAACTAACATGTACCTATAATCTCCAGTTTTGGATATATCATACCGGATGATGTGATCTTAAATAACATATAACCTTGTGAAAAAAGCCACACAACTATCTCTGTCGTATGGCTTTTGTAGTCAAAAGAATACAAATTCAGAATGTACAGCATCGCAATTAGAAACTGATACGATCTGGATCGAGCATCAAGAAAAGTGGTAACTTCATAAATAAATTAATATCTAAAGTTTCAGTGGTAGATTTATATCATATTTCAATTTGGCAAAAAAGCACTTATTTGATCATTTCCGCAATGGTTTAACGTCTTTTTCTTTTGTTCACGCTAAAGTCGTGACAGGCTTTGATACAAA
>DAOLFJ010000031.1:0-26884 GCA_035326365.1 Saprospiraceae bacterium
AGAATGTTCTCAAACTGACTACTATGGTCATCAAAAAAATGGGATTTGATAACTTTACTGCACAGATATCCCTTCGTGATCCTGAAAAACCAGAAAAATATATCGGTTCAGAAGAAAATTGGCAAGCCGCTGAGCAAGGTATCATTGATGCTGTCGGTGAGTTTGATATAGAAACGGTGACTGCTTATGGCGAAGCTGCTTTTTATGGTCCGAAGTTGGACTTTATGATCAAAGATGCGCTAGGTAGATCATGGCAGTTGGGTACGATTCAGGTGGATTATAACCTTCCTGAGCGATTCGAACTTGAGTATGTTGGGTCAGACAATCAGACCCATAGACCCGTGATGATACACCGAGCACCTTTCGGATCAATGGAGCGATTTATTAGTATCATGATAGAGCATACAGGAGGTAAATTCCCATTATGGCTTACACCAGATCAGTTTGCATTGCTACCTATTTCAGATAGATTGTTGCCTTATTGCGAAGATATCAAAGCAGCATTGGCAAAACATGATATCCGTGGTTTTATTGACGATAGGGCTGAGTCAATTGGTCGTAAAATCAGAGACACCGAATTAAAAAAAGTGCCTATTATGCTTATCATTGGAGATAAAGAGTTTGAAAATGGCCAGGTTTCTGTAAGAAGACAAGGTCATGGAGACGTAGGCAGTATGTCAGTAGCTGAGTTTGTAAGTTATTTTGAGACAGAATTAGAAAAATAAGGGTAAAGAATTTATTTAATTCTTTTGACTTTTGGATAACTAAATTGTTGAATATCAATTGACTTTTTTGTGCCTTTGTGTCTTAGTGGCAAAGTTTGTTTTTACTAAGTAGTTTTAAGAAATAATACATTAAAAATGCTGGCAGCAATTCTCACAGTTGGTGACGAAATTTTAATCGGTCAGGTAGTAGATACCAACTCAGCTTGGTTAGGTCAGCACCTTTCCGAAATAGGCGTCACTGTCAAAAAATCTTGGTCTGTAGCTGATACGCATGAAGACATCACTCTCGGTCTAAAACAAGCATTGGCAGAAGCTGATATCGTTTTTATGACGGGCGGCCTCGGTCCTACCAAAGATGACATGACCAAAAAAGCTATTGCTGACTTTTTGGGTGTGGAAATGTTTTTTCATCAAGATACTTACGATCGTATCAAAAGGATTTTTGACCGTATGGGACGAACCATGTCAGCAGCCCATGACGACCAATGTCTTATGCCTGTAGGTACTCAAATTCTTATCAACAGCATGGGTACTGCACCTGGGATGCTATTCAGACACGAAGGCAAAATGATCATTTCTATGCCAGGTGTACCTTACGAAATGAAGGCCATCATGACAGAAGAAGTGTTGCCTATGCTTGTCGCACAAGTAGATACTACGATCGTCCACAAAACGATTCTGACCACAGGCGTAGGAGAGACGACCATCGAAAACGAACTCTCAGATATTATTTCTACCTTTCCTTCTTTTCTAAAAATAGCTTATTTACCATCGTTGGCACAAGTGAGACTAAGACTAAGTGCAACAGGAACTGATAAAGTGCAATTGAACAATACAGTAGAAAACTTTGCTAATCAGATCATTGAGAAGCTTGGTGACATCATATACGGATTTGGAGATTCGTCTTTAGAAAAAGAAATTGCATTGCTTTGTCTTCAAAAAAACGTAAAAATCGGAATGGCTGAGAGTTGCACTGGTGGTCATATAGCAAGCAAAATAGTGTCCATACCTGGCTCATCAGCATTTTTTACCGGAGGTTTTGTTTCGTACTCTTATGAATCAAAAGTCAATTTACTCCATGTCAATCCTACCACGCTCACGACTTTCGGCGCTGTAAGCGAAGAAACGGTTAAAGAAATGGTGGAAGGAACCATTTCTGCCTTACACGTAGATGTAGCTCTATCAGTTTCTGGCATTGCGGGACCAGATGGTGGGACGCCAGACAAACCTGTAGGTACTATTTGGATTTGTGTGGGAAATAAAGAAAATAAAGTTACTTATCTATTGAAAGCAGGCAAGGATAGATCAAAGAATATTGAGATTGCATCCATTTATGCACTCAACTTACTTAGAAAATTTATACTTGCTCAATAAATATTCGTAATTTTGCGCTTTCTAAACCTAACCGAAATCAAACAGAATGGCAAAAGTAGAATTATTAATGCCCAAAATGGGCGAAAGTATCATAGAAGCCACCATCCTTAAGTGGGTAAAAAAAGTAGGGGACAAAGTAGAGATGGACGAGACCATTCTTGAGATTGCCACTGATAAAGTAGATTCTGAAATACCATCGCCAATCTCAGGTACCATTGCTGAGATAATGTTTCCTGAAGACTCCGTAGTGGAAGTAGGAAAAGTGATAGCAATTATTGCCACTGAAGGCGAAAATGTGCAAGCAGCAGCATCACCTGCCATCCAAGAAGAAGCACAAAAACCTGTAGCTCAAGCAGCAGCAGTTGTGGAGACAGAGATAGCAGCTGTTCAAAGCAGTGTTTTGTCTGTTCCAACTAGTGGTGATGCTGACGATCGATTTTATTCTCCATTGGTAAAAAGTATCGCAAAAGAAGAAAAGATTTCACCGAATGAGTTGAGTAATATCGCTGGATCAGGTGCAAATGGAAGAGTCACTAAGAAGGATATTTTAGATTTTGTAGCAACTCGTAGTAGCGCACCACAACAACTAGCTTCAGCTCCAACAGAAGTTAAAGCGGCACCTGCTGCACCACAAATCAATACACCTTCAGCAGCACCGTCTGCATCTATTTCTGGCAACGTCGAGATCATCGAGATGGACAGAATGCGAAAATTGATTGCTGATCATATGGTGATGTCTAAGCAAACTTCACCACACGTGACTTCATTTGTCGAAGCCGATGTGACCAATATGTTTCAATGGAGAGAAAAAAATAAAAAGAAATTCCAAGAAAAATACGGTGAAAACATTACGTTCACACCACTTTTTGTAGATGCAGTCGTAAAGGCTATCAAGGATTATCCAATGATTAATATTTCGCTTGATGGTACAAAAATCATTGTCAAAAAGGATATCAATATTGGTATGGCAGCAGCTCTGCCTTCAGGAAATTTGATTGTTCCAGTGATCAAAAACGCAGATTATCTCAATTTAGCTGGACTTACTAAAACGGTAAATGATCTTGCAAATAGAGCACGTCAGAACAAGTTGAAACCTGAAGAAATCAAAGACGGTACATTCACCTTGACCAATGTAGGTACATTTGGTAATGTAATGGGTACACCTATTATTAATCAACCACAAGTAGCCATTCTTGCTACCGGCGCTATACGTAAAAAACCAGCTGTATTGGAGACAGAATATGGTGACGTGATCGCTGTGAGACAAATGATGTTTTTGTCGCTTTCTTATGATCATAGGGTAGTAGATGGTTCACTAGGTGGATCTTTCCTAAGAAGAATAGCTGATTACCTTGAAAAATTTGACCCAAATCTTTCTATCTAAATTTTTATAATGTCTAGATGCATCTTGTTATATATAATTGTTTTTATGTTTCCTTTTGTCAGTTTTGCACAAAGGGCCTACAAAAAACAGGGTGATATTTACTTTGATGCTGGAAAATATAGGGAAGCGCTAGATGCATACAGCAAACATAAAAAAATTGATAAGGAAGCCGAGACACTTATCAAACGAGGTATAGCAAATTATTATATAGGTTTTCCTGATGCATGCATAAGTGATATGGCTGGTGCAAACATTTTGAAGTCAAAAGATCCAAGACAGTATCAATATACTGGCATGGCTTATATGGCTAAACAAGATTATGTACAAGCAGCAAGATTTTTTAAAACACATCTTAATGTAGTAAAACCAAATTCTCCAGAGTGGTTTCAGTCAATAAACCAAATCAAAAGATGTGGGTATGCCCAAAATCAAAAATACGGGGCTCAGCTTGCCTTTGTAGAAAACCTGGGACAAAATGTAAATTCTATATATGATGATTTTGCACCCGTCCAAAGCCCCACTAAGCAAGGTAGATATTATTTTTCATCTGCAAGAGAAGATGCGACAGGCGGGCTGAGAGACCATAAGGGATTGATTGATGAGGTGAAAGGCAAGTATTCTGCAGACATGTACTTAGTCGATCTAAAGGATGGCAACTGGTCATCAGTACTTCCTTTTGAACAATTGCTAAATTCTCCAAAACATGATGTTTTGCAGGATTTCAGCCCTGATGGATCTATTATTTATTATATTAAATCTTCAGATCTTGTGCATGGTACCTTATATAGCGATACTTTTAGTATAGATAGAGATCCTACAAAGCTTACACTTGAAGCTCAATTACCAATGGATGCTTCCAATGGTGATAAGGATTTATTTATTTTTAATGATAGCCTGATATTGTTTTCTTCAAATAGAAGTGGTGGTTATGGAGGCTATGATATTTATTATTCTATAAGACAGAACAATAAATGGGAAACACCTGTGAATTTGGGTTCCAGTATCAATAGTGAATCAAATGAAGATCATCCTTTTCTAACAAAAAGTGGCACTAAACTCTACTTTTCTTCTGACAGATTGACTTCTTTGGGTGGCTATGATATTTTTGCTGCTTCTCATAATACAAAGGCTGAGTGGTCAGATGTTAAAAACCTTGGCCTCCCTATCAATTCTCCTGCAGATGATCTTGGATTCGAGCTTTCTGCAGATGGATCTAATGCTTTATTTTCATCCAATAGAATAGAGTCCATAGGTGGTCATGATTTGTATATGGCATATTTTAAGGAACAAGAATTGGAGCAGCTAGCATTTGTAGAGATACCGCCTTTCATACCTAGTTTATTAAATGACTCTCTTGCATCTGAACCAATAGTGATAGAAACACCCAAAGCGGAAGTTTTGCCAGTGAGGGATTTTGTGAGTAGATCTCTTTACTTCAAGGATAATGATGATGTACTGAACCCTATCAACTTAAATCTTATTAAGAAAGTATCTGACTTAATGATCATTTATCCTGAGATTTCTATTACGCTTACCAGTCATTATATTTATGAAAGCAAAAATGAAACAGATCTATATTTTTCAATAAAAAGAGCTGAGAAAGTTGCTGAAAAACTGATTTTAAGTGGAATAAGTCCACATCGTATTACTCTTTTTGGGTGTGGCGCAAATTTTCCTGTGGCAACACCAGTGATAAATGGGATTGCTTCCAGTTTAGCCAATAAAGTAAATAAAAGAATAGACATCAATGTAGTAAGTGACCCATCATTAAACCTTCGAGTTATGAATGATAATCCATCTGTTGCTGAACAGTATAGAGATACCTTGTGGGACACCTTTATAGAAAATAATAATGGCATAACATTCAGAGTCAAATTTTCCAAGGTTTCGCAAATGCTCAAAAGTGATATCCTGAACTTAAGAAATGACGTTATCATTGAGAAAAAGGCGAATGATGGTTTGTACACGTATACAGCAGGCAATTTTTCAAATTACAATGATGCACGATTATTGAAGAACGAAATGATAAGAAAAAATATGACAGAAGCTACTGTTGTTCCATATCTTAAAGGAGTATCTATTGATAAAACCAAAGCTGCCGTTTTATCAACAGAATATCCAGAATTAAGTATGTATTTAAAATTTGAGTGATATTTTTAGATTATTGCATGTCAGTTTTATTAATGTTTTTAAGCATCTTTGACAATTAAGAGTAAATAACTAACCTTCCAATATTTCAAATATTTCATCTAATTCTTCAAAAGACTTTACACCAGTTTTTTCTTCATCGCCACCACGAAGTATAATGCCAAAATAAGGCAAAGTATCAAGCATCATTTTCAAATCTTCTTTAGTAAGATCTATATCTATGTGTGTCGTCTTGATAGACAAGTAATGACGTAGCATAGCTATTTCTTCTTCAGTCATCTGTTTATATTGTTTTTCAGACCTGATCACGGGAAAATCAACTGTGTTAAAATCTTCTTCATTCAGATTTTCTAAGATAAAATCTTTGAAAACGGGTACGCCAAAATCTACTTTATAAGTAGCAAACGCACCGAAATGTACAGCCTGCACCATATCTAAAGCCAAAAGTTGTCGGATTTCTTCTTCACTTTGCCATCCATCAAATTCCATCACAAATTGTGGTCCTTCTACCCAGCTGATTATTTCCTTAATTTTTGTAGGAGCACAAAATCTTTCTGTACCAGGATTACAACAAAAGCCCAAATAGTCAGCGCCCATAGCAGCAAAATATCTTGCTTCTGTCAGATTGTTAACTTTACTGATTTTTACCTTTGCTTTGAGCATTTTTATTTAATTTTGGGCAAAAGTAATCAGACTTATGCCTACTAAAAAATCGGAGACCAATAAAGATTTAAAATCTGACCATTATTTTCAGAAAGTCTATGATGTCACCTGCCTTATACCATATGGTAGAGTCAGTACTTATGGCGCTATTGCTGATTTTTTGGGACTTGGTTCGGCTAGAATGGTGGGTTGGGCACTTAATCACAGTCATACACAAGCACATATACCTGCACATAGAGTAGTGAATAGAAAAGGTGAACTGTCAGGAAGGCTCCATTTCGATACACCTACTTTGATGGAAGAAAAACTTGCTCTAGAAGGAATTGAAGTTGTAGAGAGCAAAGTAATAAACATGGACAATCTTTTTTGGCATCCTAGAGAAATTGAAGAATATTGACTTTTTTCACAATAAAATTAGTCTTTTTACCTTTTTATATAAAATAATTTTATCAAAATGATCAAACAGTTTCTTTTTGCTTTATTTATAATGAATGCTTCATTTGTTCTTGCTCAATCTCCTGTAGGTGTTTGGAAAAATCTAGATGATGAAGACGGTAAAGAAAAGTCTCACATAGAAATTTACGAGCAGAATGGCACATTAAGAGGAAAGGTAATTAAATTGCTTCCTGCAGCTACGATTACAAAATGTAATGCTTGTACAGGTACTAATAAAGGCAAAAGCCTAGTAGGTATGGATATCTTATGGGATCTCAAAAAATCTGGTAAAACATGGGATTCTGGTCAAATCATGGATCCTAAAAATGGTAAGATTTATGACTGTAAGATTGAGTTGAAGGGTACAGATAAGCTCAATGTTCGTGGTTATATGGGCGTGTCTATGTTCGGTAGGACACAAACATGGTACAGAGTAAAATAATTTTGCGATTTATACAATAAATAGATAATATAGTCTGTTAATATTGATATTATATAACTTTTATTTCACCATTAAAGCCGTTGAATGACACATAATTACACTGAAAACAATATATTAAGATTCATCTACAAAGAGTGCGACCTATTCGAGAAGCTTGAGATGGAGTTTGCCATGGAAGATGATAGCACCTTATTGGAAGAATACAATGATACGATGTTGTCTTATCATACTTTACCAAAAGTATTATTCAGTCCAAAAAAATCAAGTATCGATGCCATTTTAGCTTATAGCAATTCAGGTATTGCCTAGAGATAGACTTCTATGATTGGTTAAGAAAATTCAGTACATTTCTTACTGACTTTTTTTCCAATAATAGTGACTTTGCATCTTGGTAAGTGAGATCTGTTTTTTCTAAAATCATCTTTACACCTCGATCCACTAGTTTATCATTGCTGAGTTGCATATCTACCATCCTATTGTCCAGCACTCTGCCGAGTCTTATCATGACGCTCGTGCTTATCATGTTCAATACTAGTTTCTGAGCTGTTCCTGATTTCATTCTCGTGCTGCCTGTCACATATTCTGGCCCCACAATAACTTCTATTGGATATTTGGCTTCTTTAGACAATGGTGATTCAGGGTTACAAGAGATGCTTCCCGTAATGATTCCAAGTGCATTTGCAGCTTTCAATCCATTGATGACATATGGAGTCGTACCTGATGCAGCAATCCCTATCACCACATCTCCATCACTGATGTCGTAAGCACATAAGTCATGCCATGCTTGGTTAGGGTCATCTTCGGCTCTTTCTACAGGATTTCGTAAAGCATGATCTCCACCCGCTATAATACCAATAACCCAATCTTTCGGCACTCCGAATGTAGGAGGACATTCAGACGCATCTAGCACACCCAATCTGCCACTCGTCCCAGCGCCTATGTAAAACAAACGACCACCAACACTCATTTTTTCCACGATCACATCTATCAAAGGTGCAATCTGATTTATCGATTTTTGCACTGCAAAAGATACTTTTTGATCTTCGGTATTGATATCCGTCAGCAATTCTAATGTAGTTTTGTACTCCAAATTATGGTATAGCGATTCGCTTTCAGTGATTCTTTTCATGGCTTAATTTTGTTTTTTTTGAAATTGTCCAAAGTCCTATAAATGTTAAGACGCCATTCAATATTAATATCTCTATTCCTATTTTAAATCCAGAAAAAATGGATTCAGAAAGCTGTAATAAACCTTGAGATGCTGACTCGCTCCAAGCAAGTTTTTTGACAAACCATTCTGCGTTATTGATAAAATCTATTCCAAATATAAGTATAGGCGACAGCAAACACACCCAGATGGCAAGTTTGTCATTAATCGTCCGTTTTGTAAATATTCCGAATGCAAAGAGTCCCAATAATGGACCATAAGTATATCCCGCAAGCTTAAGTATCACGTCAATGATAGACTTGTCGTCAATCCATTTAAACACAAGAACACACAAAAAGAACAAAACCGCAAATGATAAATGTACCCTTAGCCTTGTTTTTCTTTTTTCTCCGTCTGTAGTCAGTGTATCTTTTTGCATACCTAGCATATCTATACAAAATGATGATGTCATTGCTGTAAGCGCACCATCTGCACTAGGAAATAATGCCGAAATTAATCCGATAATAAATATCACACCAATGCCTGCGGATAAATATCCACCAAGTGCTATCGACGGGAAGATGTCATCGCCTTTGAATGTGATGCCATTTTGATTAGCATAAAGATAGAGAAGTCCACCTAGCATTAAGAATAATAAATTGACAATAAGCAATACAGTAGCTAGTGTCAATACATTTTTTTGAGAACCACCTAATGTTTTCACACTTATGTTTTTCTGCATCATTTCTTGATCGAGACCAGTCATCGCAATAGTAATAAAAGCACCACCAAGTATTTGTTTTAGAAAAAAGCCAGATGAATTCACATCCGTATTAAAAATTCTGGTGTATCCTTCTGTAGAAAGTGCGGAGAATGTTTCACCGATACTATAGTCCATTTTATTCATGATGGCAATGATACACACCACGAGTCCTCCCAACATAAAGGTTGTCTGTAGTGTATCTGTATAAACTATTGTTTTTACGCCGCCTTCGAATGTATACAATAAAATAAGCAACAACATCACAAATGCAGTCACTACAAACGGCACGCCCATAGCATCTAGTATGAAAATTTGCAGGATATTAATGACTAAAAACATTCTGGCAGTAGCTCCCAGTGTTCTAGAAATAATGAAGAATAGCGCTCCAGTCTTGTAAGATACAGGGCCAAACCGTTCTTCAAGGTATCTATATATAGATGTTAAGTTCATCTTATAGTATAATGGAAGCAAGATAAATGCAATGGCAAAATAGCCAATGAAATACCCTATGACTACCTGATAATACCCAAATCCACCAGCACCTACAGTACCAGGTACGCTTACGAATGTGACGCCACTAAGCGATGTTCCTACCATGCCAAAAGCTACGAGCATCCAGTTACTATTGCGATTTCCTATGAAGAATGAGTCATTATTTGAGTTTTTTGAAGTATACCAAGCCACAGCCAGCAATAATAGAAAATAGCCGAATACGAACGCAAAAAGTATGTAAGGTGACATGGTTTTGTATTTATTGTTGACTTTAAAAGGCAAAGTTAATAAATATTTATAGGTCCTATAGTTTTGTATCTCATTTAGAGACGGACGCAAGTTTCAGATTTAGTGTTAAAAATGCATATACCTTCCAAGGTCATCCATTTTCTCCATTGTAAAAATAGAAGTGATTTGTTGTTTCAATGTTTTAATTGATAAGCATAAACTGAACATAAAGCCAAACTAAATTCTGATTATCTGAACAAGGTTTTATTTTACTGCTAAATCTGTGTATCCAGCCTATAAACAAACATTTTCTTGGATTTAAACAGAACCTATTTGTTTTTCTGTAAAAGCTCTAATACTAATTCCCATAGAAAATCATATGGAATGATCTCTACCTGAGCACTCATTTCATTTGTTACGAATGGCGCACTAACCAGTTTTTTTCTAAGTTCATTGGTAAAATTCTGAGTTCTGATAGGATGAAAATCAGCTTTTACACATAATAGAAGCATTTTGATAAAACAATTGGATCTAAATGAGTCGTCTTTCCGAATATATCTGTAAGTGTATTGAGTTAAAGCATCCACTCTATCTATCACTTGGCCGTACTTCCGGTCTAATATTAGAAATAGAACCTGTAGTATCAATATAGTGATGTTTTGTCCAGTTTTGTCTTTAGAGTAAAAAGGGACACTATTCATAAATTTAGTTAATACAAAAGGTCTGAGTGTTTTCTTTTGATCTTCCGTAATATTTATCTTACCCATTCTAATTAAAAAATGCATATATGCTTCCCTTATTTTCCAATGCTCTTGAAGAATAGGAAGTTTATTTAGTATTTTATATTCTAGGACAATATTTGTAATTTCGAATACTTTGTCATATTCCTTATTACCCACTAAGCTAAGGTAGTATAAACTGTAAACATTTAGCCTGTTTCTATTTCCGTAAGTGGACATCGTAATGGCTTCTTCACACCATTTATTCGCTTCTTCAAATTGTCCTAACTGAAAGTAAGAAGTAGCTAAATTTAATTTACTTTGATAAATTCCAAAAAGATCATTATTTTTTGCTGAAAGATTTATCTTTAATGAGTCCTTTGCAATTTCAAGACATTTTTTATGTTCACCAATTATCGAGTAATAGAAAAATGTTAGGTCAAAAGCATATGTCACTATAGTGTTGGAATGATATTTATCTTTAAGTTTGGTCATTTCTACGACCATTTGTTCAAATTCTTTTAATTGTACAGAGTTAAATGCGCCTTTATTAGTTAAGTACAGATTAGAAATGATCGCATTACACATTTGAACATATTCTTCTGCCATATAAATATCTTTGAGTTCATCGTTTAGCTTTATGAGGTCTTTCATTTTTTTATTATCGACATCCACAAAACCGAAATGATTTATAAGAGGTTTGAGTATCATGAGACTCAAATCTGTATAAGAAAACTTAATGGATATTCTCAATCCTTTTTCCAGTAAAGTTACAGCTGCTTTTCTTTGTTGATTTTTTAAAAGTACCATTGCTATGGTGTAGTATTTACTTACTACTAATTTTGCATTTGCCCTACTTTTAAGATTTATTTCGTCAGAGGACAGATTAAATATTTCTGACATCAATTTTTCTTCTAGCCTATACTTTAATGATTTAAATGTGGCAGATTTTATTTTATGTCCATATAAATCCATACAAGCAACCTCGTCAGTGATAGATTGGTTATTTGAAACGATTTCTTCAAAATAATCCAGTTTATCAGCGGTTACTTTGTTTGAAGTCTTTTTCTTAATCTGATTTTTAGTGTTCAATAGGGCAATAATCGTGTCCATTTAATGATGTTTTTGCAAGCAGTAAAATATTAGTAAACAGTATGTTATATGGTTATTTCCTGCAAATATAGCATAATTAACATAAATCAATCACTAATATTTGGGGTTTAAATTAAATGCCTACAATAGAACTCAGTCGTAAAGTAATTTGTAATTTTAAAAAAAAATTATCCCAATCGCTAAGGATATATTTTATCATAACAAGTTTAGTATATATTAAAATAATCTTATGGCTATTCCAATCAATAGTTTATTTATTTGAATATGAAAGAATTAATCCATGATTTTCAGAATACTTGGAATAAAGGACAACTTGATTAAATATAAAGCAATGAAAATTTTAAACATATATTTTTCTTGCTAGGACGAAAAGTTTTTATTTAAAATTTGAGTAGTTCTTGAGCACATCAACGAAAAAAATAAAAATTTTGCTATTTTTTTTTAAATAAATTGACCGGAACTAACCGTTTTTTGCAAACTATCTTACATTTTTTTCATAATTGAATTGAATTTGTATACTAATTTTACACTATTTTGTGCTTTTTGTGTTGGCTTTATAATGCTGATATACAGTGTTTTAAGTTAATTTTATTCTGCAAAACATCGCTATAAGTCTAAATCATTTTATGCGATATTGATAATTATCGCTTTGACGATTTGCTTTACCTTTGTATCATCGAATTTGAAGAGCGAGTATCATTTGAATCTTTTAAAAGTATGAAATGATCGCTCCTTAAAAATATTTTTGTAATAAAAAAGCGTATTTATACCTATAAATGTATAGCGTATAAATACCAAAGGTTATACTTTTAATAATAGTTATGATTTTGTAAGTAATTGATATTTAGTTATATATAGCTAATCAAAGTAGTTTTTTATCTATTAACCATTAAATCAATTTCTACATTATTGTTAATTTATACTACTAGTTTTGATACTATCTTTGTGTTGTAATTAATAACAACCCAATAAAAATCAAAATAAAATGGAATTTTTAACAATTATCATCGAAACATTATTAGGTATCATCACTGACGAACACGACGGGATCTAATCTCGTTTCTAAATATAATTTATTCTCAACAACGGGTGCGTATGGGGGGTGGATTCAGATATCCGCCCGGATGTCTAAACCCTCCATAATTTCAAAAGTAAACGTACTTTAGATACGCATTATTCTCAAAATTTTAGGTGCATACGAGGGCTTTTCTCTGGGAGAGCCCTCGTTTTTAAAATTTTGTTTTTCAAATATCACTTTAGTTGTTGGTCATTTTGTCGTCTATACCTTTCTCGTCCTTTATGGACAAATCTCCACGTATTATATTCATCTGTTAACGGATTTTCTTTCGTTCAATCAAGACAATAAATACATTTTGGTTGTCTTATGTCGATTATTCAATGCAATATTAACAGGTAGTGCATTTTGATTATGGTATTTAAATTTACCATGACATAAAAGCTCTATAATCAATTTCTCTTAACAATATATTAATGTACAAATCATAAGTTTGTGAATTATCAACAACCTATGATTATGCCATAGCTTTTGTAACAAAGTCTACAATGGTTTTTCATCACAAATATTTACGTTGATTTTTTTTGATTGAATTATATTCTTTTTTTGTCCAAAATCAATAGAAATATTCGGATAAACTACAAAATAATCCATTTTAATCTGTAATAAATACTTGAATGCAGCTAATTTTGTATTACATTTGCACCACTTTTGCAGATTTTAACCATCTATGTCGATAAATAAAAATAAAATTAATCTAGAAAAATTGCCAAACCATATAGCTGTAATTATGGATGGTAATGGTAGGTGGGCAAAGACTCAAGGCAAACCTAGGGTCTTTGGTCATAAAAATGGGGTCACGTCTGTTAGGGAAGTGACAGAAGCTGCGGCTGAGTTAGGGATAAACTATTTGACACTTTATGCTTTTTCTACAGAAAATTGGTCAAGACCAAGCTTCGAAGTAAATGCATTGATGACCTTACTAGTAGAGACTGTAAAAAGTGAATTAAAAACACTAAACAAAAATAATATTCGACTCCAAGCCATAGGTGATCTAAACAAACTTCCTACAAAGACTTACAAAACTCTTTTGGAAGGCATAGAGTTGACTAAAGATAACACTAGAATGACTTTAGTTTTGGCACTTAATTACTCTTCACGTTGGGAGATCGTAGAAGCCACAAAAAAAATAGCACTAGATGTACAAAATGGCATTCTTAAAGTTGATGATATAGATGCAGCATTATTTTCAAGTAACTTGACAACTAAAGATATTCCAGACCCTGAATTAATGATCAGGACAAGTGGTGAGCATAGAATCTCCAATTACTTGCTTTGGCAAGCAGCATATGCTGAGTTTTATTTTACACCGGTTTTGTGGCCCGACTTTAGAAAGGATGATTTTTATCAAGCAATTATTGACTTTCAGGGTAGAGAAAGAAGATTTGGTAAGACTAGTGAACAATTGGTCGAAGCTTAAAATCGTTCCAGTTAGAAATATTAAATAAAAGTTAAAAAAAATAATCGAAACAGCATTATGAAATTATATATCGTTCAAACACTGCATAATCTTAATCACAATTTATGAATATTAGCATGTTAAAATACTTTGCAGTAGCATATTTACTTTGTTTTTTGTCTTTTGATCTGAAATCTCAAGAGACTACACAAATATTAAATTACAGCGACAAAAAAACGTACGAAATAGGTGGTATCAACATTGTAGGGGCCGAAAATAGAGATCGTAATGCCATAAAATCTATCACTGGTCTTAAAGAAGGCGGTAAAGTGCAAATCCCCGGCCCATCTATACCAGCAGCAATAAAATCATTGTTAAAGCTGCGATTATTTGATGATGTTCAGATAATTCAGGATAGTACAAAGGGAGAGATTGTCTTTTTGAAAATCATACTAATCGAGAGACCTATTTTATCCAGATGGTCATACAAAGGAGTCAAAAATTCTAATCATGACGATCTGAATGATCTTATAAAAGGTATCCTTACAAAAGGAGGTATAGTGACTGATGACCAAAAAGAATTGTCCAGACAAAAAATAAGACAATACTATGTAGAGAAGGGAAAACTAGACGCAATGGTCAAAGTGAATGAATATCCTGATGAAGGTAAAAACGCAAGCGTAAGAATCGAGTTTGTCATTGATACCAAAGACAGGGTTAAAGTTGATGACATCATAATTAATGGAAATGTTTCTTTTTCAGATAGAAAGCTCAGAAAAAAAATGTCTAAGACTAAAAGAAAAGGTACACTTTTTAGAAAGTCAAAATTTATTGAGAAGGAATACGAAGAAGATAAGGTAGCAATCACAAAATTCTACCAAAATGAAGGTTATAAAAATATGTCCATATTGTCTGATACTACTTATCGAGACAAAGATGGTGATATCGTAGTAGAGTTAAAAATCGAAGAAGGTAAACGTCATTACTTTAGAAATATCACTTGGAAAGGAAATTCACTGTATTCAGATGACCAACTATATAATATTTTAGGTCTGACAAAAGGCGATGTATACAATCCTGAATTACTCCAGAACAGGTTAAAATTTAGTTTGGATGGTAGAGATATATCTTCATTATATCTAGATGATGGATATTTGGGTTTTGATGTTACTCCTGTAGAAATAGCGGTAGTGAATGACTCAGTAGATATCGAAATGAGAATTTTTGAAGGTCCACAATTCACTGTTGAAAATGTAGTGATCAAAGGAAATGACCGTACCAATGAACATATAGTAAGAAGAGAAATCAGAACTAGACCAGGCGAAAAATTCAGTAGATCTGCAATAATCAGATCACAACGTGAGATTATAAACCTTGGATATTTTAATCCGGAGACATTGGGAATCGAAACACCTGTAAATCAGGCAAGAGGAACAGTAAATATAGAATATCAGCTGGAAGAAAAACCTTCAGATCAACTAGAATTATCCGCGGGTTATGGTGGATTTAGTGGTTTGATAGGTACTCTCGGTGTGGTGTTTAATAACTTTTCGATAGCAAACGTAAAAGATAGAAATACTTGGAGTCCATTGCCTCAAGGTGATGGTCAGAAACTTTCAGTTAGATTACAGTCAAACAGTAGATTTTTTAAATCTTATAATTTTTCATTTACTGAACCATGGTTAGGTGGCAAAAAGCCAAGATCTTTCACCATCGGAGCTGTTCAGACTGCGTTTGATTATTCATTACAAGGACAAGGGAAGTTGAAAATCACTAGGGGATTTATTGGACTTGGCTCGCAACTCAAGTGGCCTGATGACTTCTTTTCATCTAATACTACACTTAATATTGAAACGATTAATTTGGATAATTTCACTTCAGGGGGATTTTCAATATCTAAAGGTACCTTCAAAAATTTCAGTGTAAAACAAACCTTTACAAGAAGTAGTGTGAGTGATCCTTTATTCCCAAGAAGAGGTTCTAAAGTATCACTATCTTTACAAATCACACCACCTTATTCGCTATTTAGATCCAATCAGTCTTATACAGCTACACCTGAAGAAATAGCAGAAATCACCAATAATTTGATCTTAGATAATGGTCCTGCACGACCGCCGACCGAAGCAGAGATTGCATCCAAAGTGGGTGAATTGATTGAGTCTAAAAAATTCGGATGGTTAGAATATCATAAGTGGAAGATAAGCTCAGAGTGGTATTACAATATTTTTGACAAACTTGTATTAGCAACTTCTGCAAAATTTGGTATCTTAGGATCGTTTAATGATGATATAGGTACACCGCCATTCGAGAGATTTGAATTAGGTGGTGATGGTATCAATAATCAAAACGCAGGTTTGCAGGGTAAAGAGATACTAGCGCTCAGAGGTTATGATGTAGCGGATATTACAGGTAATGGTGCTAGGACTGTTAATGGTACTGTTGGTGCACCAATATTTAATAAATTTACATTTGAACTGAGGTACCCATTGTCATTAAATCCCAATTCTACCATATATGTCACAAGTTTTGTGCAAGGTGGTAATGCTTATCAGAGCTTCAAGGATTATAATCCATTTGATCTCAAAAGGTCTGCAGGTTTTGGAGCTAGGGTGTTCTTACCAATGTTTGGTTTGTTAGGATTTGATTATGGATTTGGTTTTGATAAAGTCAATCCAGCAGATGGTAACTACGGTAGGTTCAATATTGTGTTAGGATTTGAGCCAGAGTAGCAGTAAATTTAGGTGTATCCTATTTTTGTACTGAAACTATTTTAAAATTCATTTTGTTCCCTTTGTGGATAGGGTAAAACAAAAGGAATTTTTAACTAAGTTTAGTTTTGGGAGATGCCCATTAATATTTAGTTAATATCAATAAAAAAGAAATTTAAAAACCAATTTTAAAGTTATCAATTTAATTTTCAAACAAAACAAAAAAAATGAAGCAATTATTTTTAAGTATTTTATTTGTAGGTCTATCATTATTTTCAGCAAGCGCTCAGAAGTTTGGTTATATTAATACGCAGGAGCTTCTAGTGGGATTGACAGAAATGAAACTAGCTGATAATCAAGTCCAAGCACTTCAAACAGAGCTTTTGTCTAAAGGAGAAGAAATGGTCATAAAATTTGAGGCTGATTATAAAGCGTATATGGCTGAAGCAAATAGTGGTACGCTTTCTAAAGTACAAATGCAGCAAAAAGAAGAAGTTCTTGTAGCTAAACAAGAAGAAATTAAAAAATATGAGGCCGAAATCCAGCAAAAAGTAGGCATGAAACGTGAAGAGTTGTACAAGCCTATACTTGACAAAGTGAAAGCGGAAATTGAAAAACTAGGTAAAGAAAATGGGTACACCATGATTTTCGATTCTAGTAGTGGGATGATTCTTCATGCTACGGAAACAGAAGATTTAGGTCCAGTTTTAAAAACAAGACTTGGCGTTAATTAAGCTAAATCCACAATAATATAGGAAGGGTGGTGATAAATATATTACCATCCTTTTTTTATTTTTGGATAAACCAAATTCTTTAGAAGCCCTAGTTGTGTAGTTTTTACGCTTTTTTATTGTAATTTTGTGACGCACAAATATATATTTACTGGGTAAAATGTGTTATTAAGTTTAAGATGCTAAATAACAAATAACCTTTAACATTTATGGACATGGTTAGAAGAAGAATTTTTTTGGTTTTGGTACAAGTTGTAATGATTTTACTGTACTTGCCATCATTTGGTCAATCAAACATAAATCTTAAGGCATCTTATTCCGTTAATACCATGATGGAAAAATTTGTAGAAAATGGAAAAGCCAATGAAAACATTAAAGCATGGCGAATTCAGATTATAACCACAGATGACAGACGTCAGATGGAGAGTGCAATGTCTACGTTCACTAGTCTTTATCCAGGTGTGAATATGGATTGGAAACATGTAGCTCCATACTATCAAGTAAGGGTTGGTTATTATGAGAATAAAAATAGATTAATGCCGTTTTTGTTAGATTTAAAAAAGACGTTCCCATCCGCTACACCAGTTTATGATCAAGTGAGTAAGAGAGCTTTAGTAAGTAATTAATAAAATGGCACAAAGAGCTCTCTCTAAAGACAAAACATACGATTGGATTACACTTTCAGTCTACTTCAGCTTAGTATTAATAGGTTGGTTTATGGTTTTTTCAACAGTTTATGAAGATAAAAATCCTTATGCCTTTCTTGATATTACCACAACAATAGGTTCTCAGTCATTGTGGTTAGTTATTTCTTTAGTAGCTTTTTTTACTGCACTTACCTTGGATTGGAAATTTTGGAACACGCTAGCATTTCCGATTTATGCCATAACAATTCTCTTATTGATCTTGGTTTTATTTTTAGGAAAAGAAATAAATGGAGCGAAAGCGTGGTTTTCCTTTGGTTTTTTCTCCATTCAGCCATCAGAATGGGCAAAATTTGGAACCATATTGGCAGTTTCCAGCTATCTAAGTTTTTTCAAGACTACAGCTAGTAATATCAATATCATAATCGTATCGTTAGCCTTGTTTTTAGGACCCGCACTTTTGATTTTATTACAACCAGATTTCGGATCATCGCTTGTGTTTTTATCCTTTTTTATCCTTTTATATAGAAGAGGACTTTCTCCTATTGTAATAATTTTAATGTTCAGTGTAGCTGCAATCTTTATTTTGTCTCTGATTTATGGTTTTTATATTGTCACTGTTTTTCTCATATATTTAGCAAGTGTAAGTTTTATTTTTGAATACGAAAAGACGCAACGAGCATTATTAATATCATTGACTACATTGTTGATCATTGTATTTTTGTTATTTCAGAAAGAAACGACCTTTTTAATCTTACCTTCTGTAGTAACTTTTTTGAGTTATGGATTTATACTTTTAAGAAACAAAAATATTAAAATTTTAAGTCTAGTTGCTCCTATTTTGACAGTAGCAGTATTATTTGCATTCACATCAAGTTATGTATTTGACAACTTTCTAAAGCCACATCAACAAGAAAGAATTAACGTTTGGTTACGTCCAGAGAAGTGTGATCCTAGAGGTTCTCTATACAATATCATCCAATCTAAATTGGCTATCGGTTCGGGTGGTTTTCAGGGTAAGGGATTTTTGAAAGGCGAAATGACCAAACTTAATTATGTACCAGAACAATCTACAGACTTTATCTTTACATCTATTGGCGAAGAACAAGGTTTCATAGGAAGTTTCGGAGTTATTATTTTATATACGATATTACTTATAAGGTGTATCATTATTGCTGAAAGAGCTAATCTAGAGTTTATCAGGAATTACGCCTACGGTGTAGCAGGTATTTTATTTTTTCATTTTTCATTTAATATTGGTATGACCTTGGGGTTAATGCCTGTTGTAGGAATACCTTTGCCATTTTTAAGTAAAGGAGGTTCGTCACTTTTGGCGTTTTCCATCATGATTGCTGTCCTAATTAAAATGGATATGGCAAGATTTAGATCAAACTAGTAAATATGACTTTTAATATACAACATACAGATAGATTATCTTCTGCTAGAGCAGGAATCATGCAGACAGACCATGGTCCTATAGAGACGCCTATTTTCATGCCAGTAGGTACACAAGGTACGGTCAAAGGCATTCATCAGTCGGAGCTTGAGCACGTAATAAAGGCTCAAATTATACTAGGTAATACTTACCATCTTTATCTTAGACCAGGTACGGACATCTTGCAAAAAGCTGGCGGTCTTCACAAATTTATAGCTTGGGACAAACCTATGTTAACCGACAGTGGAGGCTACCAAGTATATTCCCTTAAGGGAATGCGTAAAATCACAGAAGAAGGTGTAAAGTTTCAGTCGCACATTGATGGTTCTAGACATTTTTTTAGCCCTGAGTCAGTCATGGATATACAGAGAATTATTGGTGCTGATATAGTCATGGCTTTTGATGAATGTACTCCATACCCATGTGAATATAAATACGCTAAAAATTCTATGTATATGACACATAGATGGCTAGCCCGCTGTATCTACAGAATGGATAATACAGATCCTATCTATGGTCATCACCAAACTTTTTCGCCAATAGTACAGGGTAGCGTTTATCCTGATTTGCGAAAAGAATCTGCTGAGTTTATAGCATCTCAAGATCAAGAAATGAATGCCATTGGAGGTCTATCAGTTGGTGAACCACATGAAGATATGTACGCCATGACTGAGTTGGTTTGCGGTATATTACCAGCTGACAAGCCACGCTACCTGATGGGTGTCGGGTTACCAGAAAATATTCTAGAAAGTATAGCTTTGGGAATAGATATGTTTGATTGTGTACTTCCTTCTAGGAATGCAAGGCACGGTATTTTATATACCAAAGATGGATTGATCAATATAAAAAATGCCAAGTGGCAAGACGATTTTAGCCCGATCGATGCTGAGAGCACTGCGCCTACTAGTAGAATTCATACAAAAGCATATCTACGACATCTCTTCAAAGTGGAAGAATTGTTAGCAGGGCAGATTGCAACACTTCATAATTTGAGTTTTTTCTTGTGGTTAGTATCAGAGAGCCGTCGTAGGATTATAGACGGAACATTTTACGAATGGAAAAATTCGATGGTAAAATCCGTTAGTCAACGTTTGTAAATCTGAATACGACAAAACACACACACAAATAGAAGAGTAAAAGATGAATATTCTAGATAGGTACATCATCAAAAAATATTTGAGCACGTTTTTCTTTACGATGCTCCTTATTACTATGATAGCCGTCACTATTAATTATTTCGAGCAAGTGGATAAATTTCTAAACTCGGAACTTACATTCTATCAGATTGTTTTTGAGTATTATTTATACTTCATTCCTTGGATTAATGGTCTTTTGTGGCCATTGTTTGCATTACTTGCCGTCATATTTTTCACGTCTCGGATGGCAAAAAACTCTGAGATCATAAGTATTCTAAGCGCTAGAGTGAGTTATGCAAGATTTTTAGTTCCCTATATGGTTGGGGCAGGCATCTTGGCAACTTTGTTGTGGGTAGGCAATAATTACGTAATACCCAAAAGCAATCTAGCAAAAAACGAGTTCGAAAGCAAATACATCAGAGCAAGTGCCAAACAATCAAGAACAACCAACATACATCTATGGCTCTCGCCAACTGAAAAAATCTACATTAGAAATTATTCCATCAGAGATAGCACAGGACGTACGTTCAGATTGGAAAAGTACAAGGACAATAATCTTATTTATACGTTAAAGGCAGATAAAATATCATTTGCCAAAGCTCCTAATACTTGGAAACTAGAAGGTTACGAGATAAGAACATTTAATGGTGTCAATGAAGAACTGATCTCAAAGGCTACTGAAAAATTTGATACCATCTTTAATTTTGTACCTGATGACTTCACTCGTTATACCAAACAAATGGAAGTCATGAATACTAGCGATCTGAAAGCTTTTCTTAAAAATGAGCAAGAGAGAGGGCTTGATTCTGGCAAAAAGTATAGTATTGAATTGTATAGAAGGACAGCAGATCCTTTCACTATATTTATATTGACATTAATTGGTGTGTCAGTAGCATCTAGAAAAGTTCGTGGTGGTATGGGTTTCCATTTGGCTGCGGGCATAGTGATAGGCGCGATTTTTGTTATCTTGTCTAAATTTAGCACTACATTTTCTACCAATCTTTCTTTACATCCTGGTATTGGCGTTTGGATTCCTAATTTGTTGTTTAGCTTGGTTGCAATTTATTTGGTCAAAACAGCGCAGAAATAAGGAAGATTGTAATAAACAGACAACCTAATATTTGGTGTAATTATGATTAAAACTCTTTTATTTGGACATTTCTTAATTTATCTCATTGATTTTTAACGTTATGTGTACCACTTAAAGGAAAAAAGTATTACCTTTGCGGCCATTTTTAATAAATTAGCATTTTTTAACCACTGTCTGAATTTTTCAGGCATACAAATTTTTTAAGTTATGATAGAAGATAATGATGTAACGAATGATCAGTTAGATGATGCAGGAGTTATCATTGAGGACATTTCAGACGTAGAGCTGGAGCCAGTAGTTGTTGACAATTCAACAGCGCATGATGATTATGATTGGTCAATGGGTAAAAGAAATACCCTAAAATATGACGAAGCAGATCACAAAAGATATTTCGAACAATATGACCAATCACTTAATTCAGTTGCAGAACTAGAAGTAGTTAAAGGTCGTGTGACATCTATCCACAGTGGAGATGTAGTTTTAGATATCAATTATAAATCAGACGGACTAGTTTCTTTATCAGAATTCAGAGACACTCCAGACCTTAAGGTTGGAGATTATGTTGATGTTTATGTAGAGAACAAAGAAGATTTCAGAGGTCAACTAGTATTGTCTAGAAGAAAAGCTAAGTTGTTAAAAGCTTGGGACAATTTGGTCGATTCTTACAAGAATGGTACAATCATCAAAGGTCACGTTATCAGCAAAACAAAAGGTGGTCTTATTGTGGACTGTCTTGGTCTTGAGACATTCTTACCTGGATCTCAGATCGATGTGAAGCCTATTACAGATTACGACATCTATGTAGGTAAAACAATGGAATTCAAAGTGGTGAAAATCAATGAAGCCATCAAAAATGCCGTCGTATCTCACAAAGCACTTATCGAAAGTGATCTTGCTGAACAAAGAGAAACCATCATTTCTGGTCTTGAAAAAGGACAAGTTTTGGAAGGTGTGGTCAAAAACATCACAGACTTTGGTGCATTTATGGACCTTGGTGGTGTTGACGGACTTCTTTATATTACAGATATTTCATGGGGTAGAATCAACCATCCGAATGAAGTATTATCTCTTAACCAGAAAATCAACGTTGTAGTACTTGATTTTGGTGAAGATAAGAAAAGAATATCTTTAGGTCTTAAGCAATTGACACCACACCCATGGGAAGTATTGGACAATACTATTACAGAAGGTAGCGTAGTAAGAGGTAAGATCGTAAACATTGAAGATTATGGTGCTTTCTTAGAAATCATCCCAGGTGTTGAAGGTTTGATCCACGTTTCTGAAGTAAACTGGAGCAATCAACCTGTTAGTGCAAGAGATTTCTTTACCCTAGGTCAAGAAATGGATTCCAAAGTGGTTACCATTGACAGAGATGAAAGAAAAATGTCTTTGAGTATCAAACAAATGACAGAAGATCCATGGAGTGTAGTTACAGCAACTTACAAAGTAGGAACTAAGCACACGGGTGAAGTTAAAAACCTTACACCATATGGCGTATTTGTTGAATTAGACAATGGTATCGGAGGTATGGTTCACATATCTGACTTATCTTGGACTAAGAGATATTCTCACCCATCAGAATTTACTAAAGTAGGAGAAAAAATTGATGTTTCTATCCTTGAAGTAGATGAAGAGAGCAGAAAACTTTCACTAGGTCACAAACAATTGGAAGAAAATCCATGGGATACTTTCGAAAATGTATTCCCAGTAGGTTCTTACCATGAAGCAACTATTGTTAAGAAAGACGATAGAGGCGCGATTGTTCAGTTACCATATGGTCTAGAAGCATATGCACCGATCAAACATATCAAAAAAGATGATGGTTCGACAGCTGCAAATGAAGAAGTTTTAACATTCAAAGTTATTGAGTTCAATAGAGACGATAAGAGAATTATTGTTTCTCATACTAGATACCTTGAAGACATCAGAAGAGAAGCTGATCAGATAGTTGAAACTGAAAAAACCAAAGAGAAGGAAGAAGTCAAAAAGACAATCAAAGCAACTCAGGCAAAAGTAGAATTATCTACGTTTGGTGATATCGCAGGTTTTTCTGAACTAAAAGAGCAAATGGCAGAAGCAGCAGCAACCGCAAAAGTAGCTGATGTAAAAGAAGAAGTTGCCAAAGCTGTAGTAGCGGAAGAAAAGCCAGCTGCTCCTGCAAAAGGTGATGATCTTAAGATCGTGGAAGGTATAGGACCAAAAATTGAAGAGTTATTCAATAATGCAAATATCTTTACTTATGCTGAATTAGCAAAAGCAGATCCAGCTGACCTTAAGGAAATTCTTAATGCTGCTGGTTCTAGATACCAAATGCATGATCCTACATCTTGGCCAATGCAAGCTGAATTAGCAGCTAATGGTGAGTGGGATAAACTCAAAGAATGGCAAGATAATGCTAAAGGCGGTAAGATAGAAGAGTAACATCATTCTAATCAACCAAATAAAATAGAGAGCTTTTGTCTTCATTGACAAAGGCTCTCTTTTTTTGAACATATTTGGAGATTTGATGTTTGTTGATTTCTTTAGTAAAAATCATTAATTTGAAAAGAGTAGGAATAATTGGATCAGGTTTTTCTGGATTGGCAGCAGCATCTTGTTTGGCAAAGGCAGGTTTTGAAGTTACCGTTCTTGAAAAGAATAGCACTTTAGGTGGTCGTGCAAGAAAGTTTGAAGTTGATGGTTTTACATTTGATATGGGGCCTTCTTGGTATTGGATGCCCGAAGTGTTTGAAAATTATTTTAATATATTCGGAAAAAAGTCTTCAGATTTTTATGATCTTAAAAGATTAGATCCATCCTACGACGTAATTTTTGGAAAAAACGATGTGGTCTCTATACCAGCTAATTACACTGAATTAAAACAGCTTTTTGAATCTCTTGAGGTAGGAAGTGGAGCTAAATTAGATAAATTCTTAGAAGAAGCTGAATACAAATATATCGTTGGTATGAATGAATTTGTTTGGAAGCCAGGCAATTCTATTTTTGATTTTGCTGATATACGTGTATTAAAGAGCTTATTTAAATTACAAATGTTATCTTCTATTTCTACACAAGTTGATAAGTTGTTTAAGAATGAAAAGATAAGAGATATTCTTAAGTTCCCAGTTTTGTTTCTTGGAGCTACTCCAGAAAATACACCTGCACTTTACAGTTTAATGAATTATGCCGATCTCAAACTTGGGACTTGGTATCCTATGGGTGGTATGTACAAAGTTATCGAAGGCTTTGTGTCTATCGCAAAAGATTTGGGCGTTAAATTTATAACAAACGCTGATGTAAAAGAGATAGTTGTTAAAGATAATAGGGCAACGAAAATGGTCACAGATTCATCATCATATGATTTTGATTATATAGTTGCTAGTGCAGACTACCATCATGTTGAGCAGAACTTGCTGCCTAAAAAATACAGAATGTACGATGAATCATATTGGGAAAATCGTACTATGGCTCCAAGTTCTCTACTTTTTTATGTTGGATTAAATAAGAAAATCAAGGGTCTAAAACATCATAATCTGTTTTTTGATGAGAATTTCGCGCGGCATGCTGATGAAATTTATACCAACCCAACTTGGCCGACTGCCCCATTATTTTATTTGTCATGTCCATCAGTTACTGATTCAAGTTTGGCATCTGATGGTAATGAAAATTTATTTATGCTAATGCCTTTAGCGCCTGGCATTAAAGACGAACCCGAACAGCATGAAAAGTATTTTGATATAATGTGTGATAGGATTCAGAAAATACTTGATATTGACATACGAGACAGTATTATATATAAAAGATCTTATTGTTTGAATGACTTTGTTTCAGATTATAATGCATTTAAGGGAAATGCCTATGGTTTGGCGAATACATTAACCCAAACTGCTTTTTTGAAACCAAAGATGAAAAGCAAAAATATACAAAATCTATTTTTTACGGGTCAGCTTACTACGCCTGGACCTGGTGTTCCCCCATCCATAATTTCAGGTCAGGTGGTAGCAAATGAAATCATTAGTTCAGATAAAACAAATTAGCATGGAACTATATTCAAAAGTATGTTTCGATTGTAATGCCGTTATAACGAAAAGTTATAGTACATCTTTTTCTTTGGGAATAAGAATGTTTGCAAAAGAACTCAGATATCCGATTTATGCTATTTATGGTTTTGTGCGTTTTGCAGATGAAATAGTAGACACTTTTCATCATGTAGATAAGAAGGAGTTTTTAGATGAGTTTAAAAGAGATACTTTTAAGGCAATTGAAAATAAAATTAGTCTAAATCCTGTATTACATTCTTTTCAGGAAGTAGTAAATAAATACAATATTGATCATGACCTTATTAAAGCATTTCTATATAGTATGGAAATGGACTTATATAAATCAGTTTATGACAAAAAAGATTTAGATCTATATATATATGGTTCTGCTGAAGTAGTAGGTTTGATGTGTCTATATGTTTTTTTAAATGGAGATATTAATGAGTATGAAAAATTAAAGGCTCCTGCTCAATCATTAGGAGCAGCATTTCAAAAAATTAATTTTTTGAGAGATATGAAGTCCGATTTTTTAGAGAGAGGACGAGTTTACTTTCCAAATATAAATTTTGATTTATTTACTGAATCTGACAAAAAGTCCATTCAAGATGATATCCAAAAGGATTTTGATGATGCATATAAAGGAATTGTTGCATTGCCAAGATCTTCTAGATTAGGAGTATATTGTGCTTACAAATATTATATAAACTTATTTTATAAGATTAAATCCTTATCTGCCGACACTATAAAGGAAAGAAGGATACGAGTTAGTGATAAACGGAAACTTTTTCTTCTAACCACTTCAGCTTTTCAACATAAATTTGATTTATTTTAGTAAGGAGATTTTAATACGTAATAAATAGTAAATCAATTTGTTAAAGTCTATACTTTATAAGAAGAAAGAAATTTAGAAAAAAAATATTTAAAAATAATTTAATAAAGCTTTGAATTATAAAAAACGTTCTTACCTTTGCGTCCCCTTAACGAAGGAAAGTGATTAGGAATGTGATTGATAAT
>DAOLFJ010000032.1:0-14524 GCA_035326365.1 Saprospiraceae bacterium
CCTGCAATTATTTCTGTCTGGCTTGCGATCTCTATAAAACTAAGGTTATTTGTCAGCTCAATTAGACCAGAATTATTACCCAAAGCGGCATCATTCCCAACAATGCTCATATTTGTCGCAAGATTAGCATCCAAGTCAAAATCCAAAGAATTAGTCAGTTCAAAGCCTTCGTTTACTGGAATTTTCGCTGTACTTACATATTGAAATGAAGGAATAAAAGAGATCACCTCTTCTGGTTCGGGTGAAATCACCCTTATATCAGACTTATAAAAAGGATAAAAGACAGGTGTATCATTGATACCATTATTTCTAATACCTGCCAGAAGTGTGAGCTCTATATCTGAGCCTGTGAGTGAAATGGGAATAGAAGCTGGCAGTGGAAAAACACCCAAAATCTGACCATCAGCAAATGCCCAAATATCCGTTATTTTTTCAGTATCATTGACGCCATCTGGAAGTACCACCTTTGCATCAGCTATCTTAACAAAAGCAGGGATTGGGTCTTCGTTGTCACCTATTCCACAGGAACTTAACAATAAACTCCCTAAAATAAATATTAAAAATATGTGTCTAAATATCATGCTCTAAAATAATTGTGAAAGAAAAACGGCCAAAATATTTATTAAATTTCTAAAAAGGCCAATCCCTATCAAAAAAGTAAATGAAATGTCTTTTTAACGACCTACAGATAAACTACTATCCACTTAGTAAAAAATTACCACCTTACAATTGTATCATCAAATCATCAAATAAGACCTATAAAACAATCTTGGACTGAATGATATGGGCCAACTTTAACGCACGATATCCATCATCGATGGTAACCAAAACATCAGATTGTCCCGTCACTGCATTGTAAAAATCACTCAGCTCATCTTCGATGGCATTGTTCTTCATGATATCAGGACTATCTATTATAATACGTTTCAAACCATCATTTGTATGTATCGTCATGCCAGAAAAATCATCATTTTCTACATTTTCTTCAATTTTGACTACTTGAGCCTCTTTTTCAAGAAAATCTAGACTGATGTAGGCATCGTTTTGGAATATTCTAATTTTGCGCATATTCTTCAAACTAATACGACTCGCCGTCAGATTTGTAATTGCTCCACCTGCGAACTCTATCCTTGCATTACAAATGTCGGGCGTCTTACTGACAATACACACGCCATTAGCCCTGACATCAACTACATCTTCTTTGATCATACTCAACACGATGTCCAAATCATGAATCATCAAATCAAGCACTACGGAAACATCTGTACCTCTAGGATTAAATAAAGCCAACCTATGACCTTCTATAAACTTGGGTTTAAAATCTATGTTCCGCAACGATCTGATAGCGGGATTATAACGCTCCACATGTCCGACTTGAACCTTCACATTATATTTTTGAGATAAAGCCACCAGTTCCTCCGCTTGTTCTAACGTTTCTGTAAGTGGTTTTTCTATAAAGACATGTTTACCTGCTATGATAGCTTTTTTTGCAATCTCATAATGAAATACGGTAGGGCTGACAACATCGATACAATCTACATCCGCAATCAGTGCATCTAATTCATCATATGCTTTGATCTGATGAGTTTCGGAGATTGATTTTCTAAGATCCTCATTTGGGTCATAAAACCCGACAAACTCAAATTTTGTATTTAATAAACACTTTAGATGTATTTTACCTAAATGTCCCACACCTACTAATCCTATTTTCACTATTTATCCTATTTAAATTTGAATGATCTCACAAAACCACTCACGACAAAATCAATTAAAAACTAACAAATAATACAATTATACTACTTCACTTTAATCCAATGATACCAGGTTCATATATTTTTCAAAATGACACCCATGATTGTGATCAAAACGACTAAAATGACAGCAATAGATATGGAATTTTTTATATGCCCAATAAAAGTCAATATATCTGATTTGAACTGTGGATATTTCGGTAAGATCTCAGTTTCCAATTTTGATTTATTAAAAATATGAGATGAATCAAATTCTACCTTGTTCTGTACTAATGTTTTGTACACTTTGAAAACCTTAACCCTGAAATAAATATTCAGAAAAAGTAAGGCTACAAATATCCCAATGATTAAAAAAGTGAGCGTGGTTACCATATTTATTGCTAAGTGGCACAAAGCTAATAAAATATGTCTGTCTTACCAAAATGAGTGCTCAATAGTTTAATCATGCCATCTACTTTTTATTGTTTAAATTGTGAGTCCACTACAAATCCCAAATAAATTATATACCCAATAGTCAGAAATCGTTACTTTTGCATCATGGCAGCAAACACTTTTGGAGAGATATTCAGACTTACTACTTTCGGTGAGTCACATGGTAAAGGGATCGGTCTAATCATAGACGGATGTCCGTCAGGAATAAAAATAGATGAACTCTTTATTCAATCTGAACTTGATAGGCGAAAACCAGGTCAGTCCAAAATCGTAACTCAACGTAAAGAAGATGAGTCATTTGTCATTCAAAGTGGTGTATTCGATGGTTTTTCTACTGGTACACCGATCAGTATTTTCATACCGAATATGGACCAAAAGTCAAAGGACTACAGCCATATCGAACAAGTATTCAGACCGTCGCACGCAGACTATACATATCAAGCAAAATACGGTATCAGAGACCATGCAGGTGGTGGTAGATCTTCAGCACGAGAGACCGCTGCAAGAGTAGCGGCAGGAGCTATCGCAAAAATGATCCTAAATCAAGTTGGTGTCCAAATCACTGCTTATGTATCGCAAGTAGGTCACATCATGATGGACGAAAACAAGGAGATTAAGATAGATAACATCGAAAACAATATAGTCAGATGCCCTGATGAAGCTACCGCACAAAAAATGATCGACCTCATCATGCAAGTAAAAAAGGAAGGCGATACAATAGGCGGAAAGGTATCTTGTATCATTACGGGTTGTCCAATCGGTCTAGGTGCTCCAGTTTTTGACAAATTACACGCTGATTTAGGTAAAGCGATGTTGGGTATCAATGCTGTCAAAGGATTTGAATATGGGTCAGGTTTTGCTTGTGTGGCTATGCGTGGATCAGAACACAATGATGCTTTCATACAAAAAGATGGCAAAATTCAGACAAAAACAAATCATTCGGGCGGTATCCAAGGTGGCATCAGCAATGGTATGCCGATTCATTTTAATGTAGCATTTAAACCTGTAGCCACCATCGTCTCAGGCCAACAAACAGTAGATATAAATGGCAATGAGTCCATCGCCGAAGGTAAAGGTAGACATGACCCATGCGTTGTTCCAAGGGCCGTGCCTATTGTAGAAGCTATGGCAGCACTTGTATTGGTAGATCATTTACTGAGGAATAAAACGGTTAGGGTTTAGAATGTTGGTAACTATCAACTTGGTAGTTGTACTTCTATCACCATAAAATTAAAAAATAGATTTCTTGCTATTTTTTGATTAAAGATTAGAAGAGTAAATTATATAAATGGAATAAGTAATTTATATTACCATAACGCTTCAAAACAAAAAAGCCCTTATGATGCTTGACCATAAGGGCTTTATATTTCCTTTTATTGTAATGATAACTATTGATGTGCAGCATCCAAACCTTTGTCCAATACGTCTTTGTATAAGATAGGCTCAGGATATTCTTTTTTAAATTCGTATCTTAATACATCAAAAGTCGTAACCAATCCTACCAACATACCATTGTCCACTACAGGCAATGCATGAAAACGATTGTCTAGAAACAATTCAGCTGCTGTTCCTACCTTATCATCTATTTCCAACTTCACAAGTTTTTTTGACATGATGTCTTTAACTTGAATACTGTCATAATCTTCGTGATTTGGACTATTTATCCATAAATCATAGGTGGTTACTAATCCTACCAATTTGCCTTCATCTACTATGGGAATGTGGTGGATACGCTTTGTTTTAAAAATATCTTTGACATGTGCCAAGGTACTTTCTGGCCCTAATGTGATTAAGTCCTTTATCATTATCGATTGGACACTTTCATTCATCATATATTTATCCTTTTTGGTATGTTAAATAATTGATGCAAAGTACAACAAAAAAAATTATTTCTGAAAAAAATTTAAAAAATAATTATCCGTATTTACAAAAGCTCTCATTATAAAAGGTATTTAACTAGAAGTTACTAAGAATTTAATCTTAGGGTATGTTTAAAAATATTCTTAGCTGCTAATCAATAGGTTATGGTTCAGAAGATAAAAGAATTAAAAAAATTTGTGAACTAAACGATGAGAATATTTTGAAATTAGGTTCATAAGATATTGATTATAAAGCAATAAAAATTCAAACATACTCTTGCTTATACCCTATACATTAAATAAACTATCTTAAACTTAAAGCTTCTTCTTGAGTGACAGAAGTTCATCTCTTAATTGGGCCGCAGTAATGAAATCCAAGTCCTTGGCTGCTTTTTTCATTTTGGCTTCTGTGTCTGAGATTAATTTTGACAATTGATCTTTGGACATGTATGCAATGATAGGATCAGCTGCTAGGCTATCGCTTGTATCTGGCTCGATGTAGGCAACTGGTTTTTTACCTCTGATATCTAAGATAGATTTTTGGGCCATGATATCTTCTTTGGACTTAAATATGGTCGTCGGCGAGATATTATGTTCTTGATTATAAGCTATTTGGATGGCTCGTCTTCTATTGGTCTCATCCATAGTCATCTGCATACTACCTGTGACTTTGTCTGCATAAAAGATAACCAATCCATTAGAATTTCTTGCGGCTCTACCTGCTGTCTGTGTCAAGGACCTGTTATTTCTCAAAAATCCTTCTTTGTCCGCATCCAATACTGCTACTAATGATACTTCGGGTAAATCCAATCCTTCTCTCAATAAATTGACTCCTACCAACACATCAAACTCACCTAACCTAAGATCTCTGATGATCTCTACCCTATCCATCGTATCTACTTCGGAATGGATGTAGCGCACTTTTATATTTAGTTTTGTCAAGTACTTGGTAAGTTCTTCAGCCATACGTTTTGTAAGTGTAGTGACCAAAACTCGTTCATCTTTCTCAATCCTTTTTTGAATTTCTTCTAGTAAGTCATCTATTTGATTGAGACTCGGACGTACTTCTATAGGCGGATCTAGTAATCCTGTAGGCCTTACGATCTGCTCCACTACGATACCTTCAGTTTGCTCTAACTCAAAGTCTCCGGGTGTAGCACTTACGTAAATCACTTGATTGATAACTGACTCAAACTCTTCAAAACTCAGTGGTCGATTGTCCATGGCAGAAGGAAGTCTGAAGCCAAAGTTGACAAGATTTATCTTCCTTGCTCTATCGCCGCCCCACATACCACGTACTTGTGGTAATGTTTGATGACTCTCATCTATAATCATTAGGTAATCTTGTGGAAAATAATCCAACAAACAAAATGGTCTTGTACCTTGTCTACGTCCATCAAAAAATCGAGAGTAATTTTCTATACCATTACAATATCCTAGTTCTCTGATCATTTCCAGATCAAAGGTCACACGTTCCTTGATTCTTTGCGCTTCTAGGTATCTGCCTTCGGCTTCAAAGAATTTTTCATGATTATGGAGTTCATCTTCTATATCGCGAATGACGGCATTCAGTCTATCTTTGGGCGCTACATAAAGATTTGCAGGGAAGATGGCAGCATGTTCTAAAGCACTGATCCGTTTGCCACTTTCTATTTCTAGTTGCTCAATGATTTCTATTTCATCACCGAAAAAAATGACTCTATACCCATAATCCACATAAGGCAGATTGATATCGACAGTGTCGCCCTTCACACGGAAAGTACCGCGTCTAAAATCTGTCTCCGTACGACTATACAAACTCTGGACTAGACTATACAAAAAAGCGTTTCGGCTGATGACTTGGCCTTTTTCTATCCTGATGATTCCTGTTTTGTAGTCTTCGGGATTGCCCATACCATAAATACATGACACGGAAGATACGATGATCACGTCTCTCCTGCCTGATAAAAGGGAAGACGTCGCTCTCAGTCTGAGTTTATCAATTTCTTCATTTATCTGAAGGTCTTTTTCTATATAGGTGTCGGAATGGGTGATATATGCTTCTGGTTGGTAGTAGTCGTAATAGGACACGAAATACTCCACTGCATTATCAGGAAAAAACTCACACAACTCCGCATACAACTGTGCTGTCAATGTCTTATTGTGGGTCAATACTAAGGTTGGCCTTCCCATTTCTGCGATCACATTGGCCATAGTAAAAGTCTTACCCGAGCCTGTGACACCAAGCAATACTTGAGCTCGTTCATTTTTCTTTAGGCCCGCAATAAGTTGCTCGATAGCTCTTGGCTGATCGCCTGTTGGTTTGTAATGGGATGTTAAGCTATACGACATGGTTCATTAACAGATAAAGTGTAAATGATGTTTAAAGTGAATTTCAGAAATCAGCTTTTTTTGAAAAATATTTATTGCTAAAACATGTAATTGGTATCTTAAAGAAAACATGTACTTATTGTTTTAATTTTTCCCGTTGGAATTATATCCGTTTTTTAAGGTTAATTACAAACAAAATTTGTTTTGTAAAGAAAGAAGTCGTAAACTTCGATGTTTAATATTGGAATTATCAGTAATCAATACTTTTAGGATATTTGATAGATGATGTTGATTTTAAATTCAGCTACTTAGATGTTTGGAAAAACCGCAATTGTGTCGTAAGTTTGTTGTGGAAATAAGTAAGTCATGGCTCATGAAAAGGAGACAGTCAGTCAAATTAATTGAACATGAACATCTAATGATCCAAGCACTATTAATATACCAGAAATACCATCGGGAATCCTTATCTTTGTGGTCGGAAACCAGAGATATAAGGTTTCGAAGGAATGAGTATAGAAAAATATCAAATAACAGCAAATTCAGATCAAAAAGTATTTGATTTTGTGAGCATTGGGCCAAAAGGTAAATTTCACAAAAGGGTTGTTTTTGCCAAGACATCTTATGAAGGGGTTTTTAGTTTAAACTTAGCAGATTTTGATCAAAATTCAGGTTATTTGGACTATTATTCAATCTCTGATAATGGTGATAAGGACAAAATTTTGGCAACAGTTGTAGCATGTTTATATGCCTTTTTTAATGAATACCCTAAGCTTTACGTTTATGCAACGGGAAGCACACCAGTTCGAACAAGATTATACAAAATGGGCATGTCCAAATATTTTGATCTGATGGAAGCCGATTTCAATGTATTTGGGGAACTTGAAGACGATTGGGAACGTTTTCAAAAGAATAAGACTTATAAAGCATTTATGGTATCAATAAAACAAAGATAATGAAAGTATTAGAAATCAGTAAATTAGACACAAGAAGAAAACCTATCATTACAATCGACGATAATTTAGACAAATATTGTGATGTTGCTCCTTTCCAAGAAAAAGTAGATATAGCAAACCACATGCTTAAAACAAATAACTTTTTCGACAAAATGAGTTTGAAAGAGAGTATCATGAAGCCATAACACAGGCTTTGATGAACATACCGCCCTAACGGGACGACACGTCACAAAGCCAAACCGTTAGTGATTATTTTTTTTGGACAAAGTAGCCAAATGAGACAAGTGATATTATTTTGTATTTTATTGACGATCATCTACTCTTGTGGACAGACACCTGAGGAGAAGGTAGATTATCCATTACAAGTTGGGGACATCTATTTTAATTCAAAGAATGATGACCCAAGCTTTAAACTTTGTGACGAGATCAGGTATAATAATCTTACCAACGCATGGAAAAAAGGGGTAGATTGGTTTCCAACACTAAACCCTACATGGAAAAACTTAATAGGTGCTGGACCTTATGAAGTTAATCAAACAGGTTGTGAATGTTCACATTATAATCATGGTAATTTGGTTTATACTCAATTTTATCCTGGAATTACAATTTGCCCTTCAAACCAGAATAATGGACAGTATACGGTTGTTTGCAATCCTACTTATGAAGTAACTGCCGTAACAAACGCATCCGATGCCTTTATCCTCGCAGAGTCCGCCATGAATATGCCTAGAGCTAATTACGAACCAAGGCTAATGCAAGGCTCTAACCATCTTCAGATGAGAAATGATAGTGAAATGGGGAAAGCCGTTGACGCCATATTCTTTGGGGGCTTAGACAGACCTTATTTTAAAACAGACTTTAGATAATATGAAAAATATGACATATTTATATATGATGTTGTTCTTCCTTGTCGCTTGCGACAAGGAAGAACCTACACCCATGCCGCCCGTCGTCCAGCCAAAGATTTTTGAAAAAATATGGAATAGTAGAATCTATGAAGCTCCGTTGGAGAATGTTGGCTCTGATAATGCATATTTATATAATGATTGGTATATAGTCACTGGTGATCATTGGTCACATCCAGACCCAAGTCTTTATGCTTACGATACCAGGACAGGTAAATTGGCATGGAAGTGGACTCAAACAGGCAAATATCAGCAACCTGGGTATAATCTTGTGGGTAAAGACAATATACTTATCTTATCTGACACAAAAGGAATATTGGCATTTGACTGTAATACACAACAATTATTGTGGGAGCATATTCATGCTGAACCTGTAAAATATTTAGGACTTGTAGGGCAACTACCAATTTATGGTGATTATGTGTATAAAAATCTAAGTTTTGATAACTTTTATGGACCTGCTTGTATGGTTAGATATCATCTAAAAACAGGTATTGAAGAAAGGCTCTATACTTTCCAAATAGAATCAGATGGCAAATCGCCAAATTTGTCTCCACCGGCTTTATGGGCCAACCCTAACACAGGTGACACTTTGTTAATTGTGGTTAATGGACGAGAAAGAGTGGATTTAGCCCCTGAAGAGTCACCTACAAATTTGGTAGCTTACAACTTATCAAAAAAGAAAATTGAATGGACGTTAGAAGAATATACACCTTGGGGAACGAACAAAGGATACCCACCATCAGTATATAACAATATTGTCATGGTAGCTGGTGATTGGAGTATATATGGTGTGGATATACTCACAGGAACAGTAAAGTGGCGTACACAATTTCCCAATCTTCCTTGGGTCGGAAATTTTACAACAACTAAACATCTTTTAGTAGAAAATAGATTATATGTAAATCCAGCAGCTCATGACGTAATGTGCCTCAATGCAGAAAACGGTACTATCATCTGGCATAACAAAAATGCAGCTGCAAACTGTAGTCCTAATATGTTGTATAATGATGGTATGCTCTTAATAGGAAGTTTTGGTTTGGGATCTGTCGTCATTATGGATGGACTTAATGGGAATGTTATACATAGCGAACGTGGTGAACGTACCTATTACACGGATGTGCTATATGACAAATCCACAGATATGTATTTTGTACAGGATTTTGCACAAGCTGTAGGATTTAAAATCAATAAACCAAAATAATATGAGATTCGGATTTAGTATTTTTACGCTTATATGTCTATTTTTTTCATGTACAAAAGAGCCAAAACCATGCACAGTTTCATCCTTTATTGGTACATGGAAAGTCAAAAACAACATTATCTGCGAAGTGGATAGTACCAATGAATTTGTCATTGAACAAGGCCCTTGGCCATCACAAATACAAATGAAGTATGGGACAGATACCTTAGTCTATACTATTATTGATTGTAAAGCAAACCATTCCTCAAGTGACTTGGGTTGGATTCGTACTTCTGAAATGATTCTTAATGATGATGAAATAGAATTTAAACACAATAGATTGGTTCTTATATTATGGCAAAATTGTAATATGACTTTAGTCCGGAAATAGAATAAAACCCGCACTAAAAATGTATGAGACGATAGAGCCGCCTATCAGACGGCTCTATCGCTTATAATAAACTTTATCGTTTATAAAATGAAAATATTAAAATACATAATACTACAATTCTTTACTATTTCACAAATGTGTCTAGGTCAAGATTCAATTAGAGTAGATTCAGAGTTTTAAATAGAGACAAAAGGTCAATATATTATATCTCTTTCAGGCATCAGCTGTATTGACTACTGGCAATATAATTAATGAAAAATAAATAATAATCCATTTTTGCCTTTGGCGATTTATAAAGGGATTAATTTCAAATTAAACATCTCTTAGTACAACTTATTGTAATAATGTCCAAAAAAAACCTACATCCTACATCAATAAATTAAGTCTGTATCACACCTGGATTAAATTTCTCTACCACACCGTGATCTGCCATTTCTATACCTTTTGATATAAATTCTCTCGTTTTCCTTGGATCGATGATGGCATCTACCCACAATCTTGCAGCCGCATAATAAGCTGAAGTTTGCTCATCATAGTTAGCTTTTGTTTGTTCAAACAATGCTTGTTCTGCGGCAGGATCGGGTGCTTGTCCACGTTTTTTGAGTGTAGAAACTTGTATCTGTGTCAATACTTTCGCTGCTTGTGTGCCACCCATAACAGCAATTTTGGCAGTAGGCCATGCGACGATAAGCCTTGGGTCATATGCCTTACCACACATCGCATAATTGCCTGCGCCATAAGAATTTCCCATGACTACGGTAAATTTTGGCACGGTGGAATTTGCAACAGCATTTACCAATTTCGCGCCATCTTTTATAATACCACCATGTTCTGATCTTTTACCAACCATAAAACCAGTCACATCATGTAGAAAAACGAGTGGTATCTTTTTTTGATTACAATTCATGATAAACCTTGTAGCCTTATCTGCCGAATCAGAATAAATCACACCGCCAAACTGCATTTCTTTGGCAGCATTTTTAACGACCATTCTTTGATTCGCTACAATTCCTACGGACCAACCATCGATCCGAGCATATGCGCAAATAATGGTTTTTCCGTAATCTTCTTTGTATTGAAGCAATTCCGAATCATCTACCAATCTCTTTAAAATTTCTACTGTGTCATAAGGTTTCGTTGAGTTTTCAGGAAAAAGACCAAGGATTTCATTCGCTTCAAATTTTGGTTCTTTGGGTGCTACCCTATCAAATCCAGCTTTCTGACCATGACCTTGTTTTGAAATCAAATTTCTGATAGTATCCAAACAGGTTTTGTCGTCAGGCATCTTATAATCGGTTACGCCTGATATTTCGCAATGTGTCGTAGCACCACCTAACGTTTCTTGGTCTACGTCTTCACCAATAGCTGCTTTTACTAAATATGGACCTGCCAAAAATATGGAGCCTGTACCTTCTACGATCAATGCTTCATCAGACATTATCGGCAAATAAGCTCCACCAGCCACACAGCTACCCATGATGGCCGCTATCTGTGGAATACCCATAGAAGACATCTTGGCATTGTTTCTAAACATACGTCCGAAATGCTCCTTATCTGGAAATATCTCGTCTTGCATCGGAAGGTAAACGCCTGCGCTATCTACTAAATAAATAATAGGAATATGGTTTTCCATAGCGATCTCTTGCGCTCTTAAGTTCTTTTTTCCCGTGATCGGAAACCATGCACCTGCTTTTACAGTGGCATCATTAGCGACGATCATGACCATCCTTCCAGCTACTTTACCTAGCCCTGTCACTACGCCTCCTGCGGGACAACCTCCATGTTCCTTATACATGTCGTAACCTGCAAAAGCTCCAATTTCAAAAAATGAACTGTCTTTATCTATCAAATATGCTATCCTTTCTCTAGCAGACATTTTGCCTTCTTGATGCAATTTTTCGATACGATCTTTGCCTCCGCCAAGATGTATTTTATCCAATTTATGCAAGAAATTTGCAATAGTAAGTTGGTGAGAATCTTCGTTTTTGTTAAATTCTAAATCTATTTTGCTCATATCTGTGACTACTTCTGAAGGGTAAATATACAAATCTTTCTTTGGTATGTGAAAGCTAATGAAACAAAAACTAATAATTCATGAAGATGTTTTAAAATCCATTTAGAATTAAATTCATTTTTATCAACCATTAAGTGGTTAAGGTTAGTTAAGGTTTTTCATAGCGGGAAATATAACAAACAGGGCTCTTTATTTAGGATTAAGGAGTTAAGTGTTGCAAAGGTTGTTCCTTGCGGAAGATTTATCGAGCAATAATTTATTAAAACCATTAAGGAGTCAAGAGAAGTTAAGTCTTTTTTTAGTAAGAATTACGGCATCACAAACTTGTATGGATAAGCACCAGGATATTTTTTATAGATTCCTTCAAATAAGATCTCTTTATTACTCTGTGACTCTAAATATTCTATCAAAGCAGTTACTGATGTCACTTCTTTATCATTTACCCTAGTGATGACATAACCAGGTTCCATTTTGGTATTCCCAATGATGCTTCCCATTTTTACAGAGACAACAACGACACCATTAGGTGCGAATACAGATTTTTCATAACTGTCCATATCACGAAGTTCAAATCCCAATTCCTTCAATATCCCATCTTCTCTCACTGCTACTAGCTCTGTTGAGTTTATCTGGTTTTTAAGCTTAGCTTTTGTAGACATTACTTCACCTGCCCTGACGTACATTATTTCTATCACATCTCCTGGTCTATAAGCAGCTACTTGTTCCATAAATTCAGCAGTATTCTTAGTTTTTGTACCATTGATACTTATCACAACATCTTCATTTCGGAGTTTCGCATCTGCTGCACTTCCGCTTTTAAATACAGATGCCAAATATACACCTGAAACTTCTGGAAGGTCGAGACGTTTTGCCATCTCATTATCGACATTTTCGATCTCAATTCCCAAAAAGCCACGCTGGACAACTCCAAACTCTTTAAGATCAGCGATGACTTTTCTAGTAAGATTAGCAGGTATGGCAAAAGAAAAACCTTCATATCTTCCTGTATTACTAAGGATAGCAGAACAAACCCCTACTAAATCTCCCCTTGTATTAATCAAAGCTCCACCACTATTTCCAGGATTAATGGCGGCATCTGTCTGGATAAATGATTCTATGCCTTGGTTTTCTAACAAATTGATATTCCTAGCTTTGGCGCTTACTATGCCCGCAGTTACTGTAGATTGAAGTCTGAATGGGTTACCTATTGCCATGACCCACTCTCCTATTTGGAGAGAATCAGAATTGCCAAAGATAAGATAGTCCATATTTTGTACTTCTACTTTTAGTAGCGCTAAATCTGTACTTGGGTCAGTGCCAACAAGATTAGCCACAAAGACTCTATTATCGCTAAATAGTACTTCTATATTTTTTGCACCCGCTACGACATGATGATTGGTCACTATGTATCCGTCTTGGCTAATGATGACGCCAGAACCAGAATTCATAGCTGTATTATTTTGATCTGTCTGGCTGGCATCAGATTTAATAAATACGACTGCTTTACAACTTTCTCGGGCAGCAACTACAAAATCAGTGGGTGTAGTAGATCGGTAAGCATGCTGAAAGCGATCTGAAAATTGTATATCACTTTCTGCTACACCTATAGCTCTATTGACTTGATCATTGTACCAGTGATTATATGGATTGATATAATAATGATATACGGTGATAAATCCAAAGGAAATCAACACCGAAAAACAACAGCCAAAGAGAAAGTATTTCAGATTTTTATTCACTTTATATATTAAAGAATAATAAAATATTATGCAAATATATAGCATTTTTTGAGACATTAGTATTTTAAGATTCACTTTTACTTTTCCCTAACAATTTATTTTTGATCCCATATATAAATTATAATTGGCAAAAGGATGACAAACTTTACCTTTGAGACTTTGTTGTATTCAGATCAAAAGATAATAAATGTTGCTTACTTTCCAGAAATATCAAGGTACGGGAAATGATTTTGTCATGATAGATCAGCGTACACAAAAGTATATTGACCATAACGATCAAAAACGGATAGCTTTTTTATGCGATAGAAGATTTGGAATCGGAGCAGATGGACTAATATTTTTAGAACTGTCTGAAAATTATGACTTCAAAATGGTATATTTTAACGCAGATGGTCGCCAAAGTACTATGTGTGGCAATGGTGGAAGATGTATTGTACATTTTGCATGGTCGCTTGGTGTTTGTGGTCAAGAAACGAGTTTCGAAGCCATTGATGGATTGCACAAAGGAAAAATACTAGATAAAGACTCCGTTAGCATTCAAATGTCTGATGTACAAAACATTACTATTGAACCAGACCAAACCTATGTGCTAAATACTGGATCACCGCATTATGTAAAACTAGTTGAAAACCTTCCAGAATACATTAAAACGTCAGGCGCAGAAATCAGGTATAGTGAAGAATACAAACAAGAAGGAATTAATGTAAACTTTGTCAAAATAAATGAAAACGGTATAGAAGTTGGTACTTATGAACGTGGCGTAGAAGACGAAACGCTCTCGTGCGGCACAGGAGTTACTGCTGCTGCCATCGCCACATATTTAGATAAAAAATCAAATAATAACCATGTAAATATTCAAACAAAAGGAGGACAATTATCCGTAAGTTTTGAACAAGCTGGAGATACTTTTAAAAATATTTGGTTGACAGGACCGGCAACTAAAGTTTTTGATGGGAATATAGAAATTTAAGGTCGAATGTTTAAGGT
>DAOLFJ010000032.1:14624-26766 GCA_035326365.1 Saprospiraceae bacterium
TTTAAGGTCGAATGTTTAAGGTTCAATGTTCTCCCACAAGATTTCTTCCACTTCCTTTTTTACTTTGGAAAAGTTGATACCGATGGCAATGAGCTTTTTGCCTTCATGTAAATAGGGTGTTAAATAAGCTTTTTCTTTTATTTGAATAATGGCATCAGCAGCTGATTTATCGAGTTTAATCTCAATTGCATAAATCTTATTTGCAAAATGAATAATACAATCTATTCGACCATCAGATGTCAATACTTCACTTTGCACATAAACACCTACTAGTTTGAAGGTAAGATGAAGAATAGCATGAAAAAAGGCTTCGTTTTCATTTTGCCAGATGGTATAAGGTAGCGATTTAAATAGCGTGTTAATGATTGATTTTACTTCTTCATAATTTTCGTTTTGTAAAGCTTTCTCAATCTTTGTTGCTAACACTGCACTTGTGGTGCTATCATTAGTAATATATGCATTGGCTAGCAATTCTAAATATGACTTTCTAACTTCATGGTTTGGGTAATCTAGCACACAGTAATCTCTATCTTCATCATAAGATTTGAGCGTAAGGTAACCTGTTTGGAACATAAGAGGCAGTAGTTGTAAATGCTCCAAATCGTAACTTGATAAAAAATTCATAGAAGACTCAGATTCTTCAAAACTGTACAATCTTTTGTCCTTTGTAAGATTGATTAAAAATGTCGGTGTTCCACTCTCAAACCAATAATTCCGATACTGATTAGACGAAAAAAAATTGATCAATGAAAAGGGATTATAGACCCATGTTTTCATATCCCATGTGTAGCCATTGTACCATTCTTTGATTTTGGCTTTATCTTGGACCATAAGTTCCTGTGTAAAATTAGTCTCAAGTTCATCTTGAGTGATTCCACATATCCCTGCATATCTTCGATCAATGGTAAGGTCAGCAAGATTGTTTAAATCTGAAAATATACTAACTTTGGTAAACTTTGATATTCCAGTGATAAATACCATTTTAAGATGAGGGTCAGCTTCTTTGAGAATTGAGTAGAAATTTTTCATAATATCTCTATTTGCCAGAGCTTGTGCAGTATCGACTCCCAGATAATGAATGATAGGTTTATCATATTCATCAATTAAGATGACAACTTTACCATGTGAAGCAGATAGCTTTTGGATCAATTCTCTAAACATTTGGTCAATAAAAGTAGTATCAAAAGTAACTCCAAATTTATTGCCATGCTTGACCAATTCTTGTCGGATCGATTCATCTAAACCCATGGACTGAAAACCAGTTTCTGCAAAAGATATCCTGACCACGGGATATGTTACCTCCCAATCCCACTTATCCTCCACATAAAGACCAGAAAACAATTCTTTTTTCCCTTCAAATAAGGCTTGCATTGTAGTAGTGAGCATAGACTTGCCAAATCTCCTTGGACGTGACAAAAAATAGTAGCCTCCGCTTTGTGTTAATTCATAGATGTATTTAGTTTTATCAATATAAACAAAATTTTCTGATATGATTTTATCAAAATCTTGTAAGCCTACTGGATATTTACGCATCAAAAACTTATTTTGTTAGGACAAAGATATAGTATTTGTAATATTTTATGCCAGATTGATAAATTTAAAATGTTGCATAGGGTCTTGATTTCTCTCAGTATGAAGGTGCAAATATAATCAATGATGTTAAGCGTCTTATAATTTAAATTTAAGTTTCACTTTCGCTAAAATACTTTAATTAAAAAGTAAGATAAATTAAATATACAATAAACTGAAGCTACCTTTTACCAAAATTGATCTGTAAGCTGATATTATATGTCCTATCTAATTGAGACACATCAGAACCCAAAATAGTGTTGACTGGATTTGGATTTGAACCTTGGGTAGGTGGCAATTGGAACACAAATTGTTTGTATTTTACATTGGTTCTATTCATAACATTGAAGACTGTAAAACCAATTTTGGATACATTTGAGAAGAGCTTAAACTGATAATTAATACCAACATCTACTCGGTGATATGCAGGTAGATTACGTATACTTTTACTAATATCTAAGTTATTTCTATCCATATTATTGCCTAAAACTGATAGATCTAAATATGGTCTTCCTGAAGCTGTTATATAATGAAGCGAAAAACTAAAATCCTTATAGCTGTAGCTGTTCAACCATTTTAACTGATGTCGGCTGTCTTCTGATGATGGGAAAAACTGATTTTTAAATATCTCTTTAAATCTATTTTCTGACTTGCTAAGCGTATAATTCAGCATGCTAAACCAAGCTTTTCTCTCATAAGAAAGTGAAAGATCCATACCATAAACTCTACCATCACCTTGAAACAATTTAAAGCTTTGTGGCGGCGCTTGCATATTAAACTGTCGCAATCCTGGTCTTTGGCTGGCATGGATAATTGCCCCATCTAAAGTACGATAATAACTCTCAAAATCTAATGAAAATCGATCCCAAACCTTTGATAATCCCAACATAAAATTAGTACCAATTCCAACGGGTACATTCTTTCCATTACTTAGGGCAAAAAACGATTGTTTTTGACCCAAGATACTTTCATGTTCGAATTGCCTTACATATTGTGCATGTTTACCTGCAGATGATTTTAGCATCCACTGATTTCCTATCTGATAACTCATAAAAATCTGCGGTAAAAAATAAGCTTGATCTAATGCATGCAAATAAGTCACCCTGAATGACGGCTTTACATAGAATTTATCTTTAGCACCCAAATCAACTGAAGAAAAAACAGCCGATTCTATTCCGATTTGATTGATTTCAAAAGTTGCATTTCTGTTATTTTCTATGTACAAAACATTGTCATGATTTATATACTCCAATCCCACCATCCATTTGACAACGTTTTTGCTTTGCAATGTAAATTTCAAACCTTTGTCTGTGATATTGTTTGAGTTCTGAATGGAAACGGTATCTCTCTCGATTCCTGTCATGGTGCGCTGAAAAAGCCTACTGACAATATCATAACTACTAGAAAAACCAGTCTTGTAGGCATGTGTTGTCAAAAGTAAATCATCATTTTCATATTTATAATTCAGTCCAAATGTCTTATTATCCCAAAAATTCTCTTGACTGAATGATTCTTCGTTAATAGTTAGATTTTTGATTTTAAAAGTAGATTCATATTTGTCAGAAAAATGGTCGGAACTACTAAAGAAGTTCACATCCAAATGATGATTTTTGTGCTCAAAATATAGTTTGCCATTCATATCATAAAAGTCAAATGAAGGACGCGACACAACACTATTATTGGTATTCCGTGGTTCATCTGATTCCAGATTATTCCGCATAGACAAGTCATAAAATTTTGACTCAATAAGATTTGTATACGTCTTTCTTGCTGCAAATTTAAAACCCAAGCCTTTGGCAATAGGAGCATTTATTGCAATGCCAGAGTTCAATAAATTTAAGTCTAAACAAGCATTAAACTGCGCCACAGAATCTTTACTTTTGAGTTGTAACATACCTGATGTCCTACCACCATAAGTCACAGGAATATTATTTTTATACAGTGCTATATCTTGTATATATTTGGAATTAAATGCTCCAAAAAGACCATAAAAGTGATCCGCTTTATATATGGGCATTTCATCCAAAACAAGTAGTGTAGCTTCTTCTTGTGATCCACGAATGCGGAGTGAAGCTTTGGAGTCATCATGTGCGGCAACTCCTGATATCAATTGAATACTGCGACTTGCATCGTTTAAAAAGATACTAGAATTTGACAACTGATCCAAAAATCTTTGACTCAATGCTACAAATTGATCATTATTGAATTTTACATTTTTATGTAAAGTTTGGACGGTCACAGCAGAGATGGATACAGGCGCAACTTGGAGTTGGATTTCAACAAAATTTTTATCTGGATTTATGACAAACTGATGGTCTTTGTGTGCTAAAGAGTGAATGGTCAGTTTTCTACCAGCTAATGATTTTGGCAACTTCAAAATACAATCCCCATACTCATCCGTAAAAGCAAAGTAACGGAAAGTCTCATCATAAACAGACACGTATGGCAATCTTTCTCCATTAGATTCATCACGAATTTTTAAGTGCAAATTAAAATCTTTTGAATTAAAAACATCATTTGCCTCTGACCTTACCAAAAAAGAAGTTTGTCCTTGTTTGACAAAATCGAGATTAAATGTCGCACATACTTTCTCCATAACTATCTGACTGTCTGACCCTTCGATGATTTTATTTTCCTTTGCAGTCAACTGTGCTAATGTCCCACTGTAGGCAATTAGTAGTTCATGCCTTGATTTTAGCATTTCCAAGGCTTGTACACAAGTCATTCCTTTTTCTATAGCAATCGTGGTTTTGTTTTTCTGTTGGGCTATAGACATAGTACAGTCGGCCCACACAAAAATAGGTATTAATATCAATTTTAAGAAAGCTATGGAGAAGCTATTTACTCTAATAATACAAAGTTTGTTTTAATTGAAATTAATATTTAAATCAGATTATTTAGATAAAACCACTTTATTACCATCTATTTTGTAAGTAAGTCCCAAAGGCCAAGTAACAGCATACAAAGCTTTATCTAAATCACCTTTATTAAAAAATCCTGTGTACATGATGGTATCCATTCCTTCAGTCATGACTATCTCCACTGCATACTGACGTTCTAATTCGTCAACCACTGCTGCCACATTAACATTCTGAAAAGTGTACACACCATCTATCCAATCAACCTTATGTACGCCATCTGTTTCAGCGGTTTTATGGATTAATTTTCCACTTTCTAATGTGGACATATCACCTGGTAAAAGGATAATCTGTGCCTTATCTGCTAATTGAGTTACAGCTACTTTACCTGTTTTGCAAATTACTTCAAAAACATCACCACGTTGTCTCACACTGAAACTTGTTCCTAACACTTCTACCCTGCCCTTTGCTGTTTGCACTGTAAATTTAGATCCTTTTTGTACATCAAAAAATGCTACACCTTCTAATGAAACAGTCCTATCGCTATCCCATTTTTTAGCATCATAGGTAATCTTTGAATCTGCATTTATCAAAATCTCCGATCCATCAGGCAATGCTTCTGTTAATTCTTGCCCCAATGTTGTATGTATTTGCTTCTCTGAATTAAAACCAGGTCGGAATATTAAAAATAACGCCACACAAGCTGCCACTGCTAATCCGATCATTCTGAATCTAGACAAAGAGATAATAATTCCTTTCTTTTTAGGCTTATCAACTGAGATATTGGATTCGATACGCTGCCAAAGTTTTTTAGTATCGATGGTATTGTCATCTACGAAATCTATAGATCTCACTAAATGAATAGCTGCATTGATATTATCCATTTGATCTATGTGATCATCTATGAAGACTGACCATTTATCATCATCTTCTGTGTATTCTGACTTTACCCAAGTGATAAAAGATTCATCTTCGACAAGATTATTTATAAAATTATGTACATCTTTATTTTCCATAAAAACTTTATTGTTAATTATCTAAGGCTGATTTGTAGATATTGTACTCATTAATAGGGTATTAAAAATACAAATTGGCCAAAATAAATACTAAAATACTTACAATCTTCTCTCTCAAAAGCAAAATACCCTTTGAAATCAAATTTCTTACAGACTGATAATTGATATCCATGATCGTGCATATCTCTTCATAACTCAATTCACTATAATACTTTAAATAAATGGCTTCCCGCTGACGATGACTTAAATGTTCAAAGGCTTTTTGCAATTTCGCCTTATCATCTTCTTTACTTTCTTCTTGTATTAAAATATCTTCAGCAGAAATACTGAAGTTCATATCCATTTTTTCTGTACTTTCGATAGAAGTCGTCAGGGTTGCTTTGTTTATTTTTTTAATCAAATCCCTTCGTACAGACACGCATAGATAACTCATAATAGAGTCTGTTTGCCCTATGGTATCTCGTTTCTGCCATATATGTACAAACATATCATGAAGTACATCTTCTATAAGTTCTACGTCTTTGGTAAACTTTTTACAGTAATTTTCCAAGTCATGTATATGCAAGTCATATATTTCTTTAAGTGCTTTGGGGTCACCTTTTTTCATTTTGGACCAAAGAATCTCATCGCTCATCACATCTGTTAAATTTGATAAAGTTACATTACTTTTTTGTCTAAAAGGCAATTAGATAGTGAAATCAGGCATATCAACAAATACAATAAAAAGACTAATATTTCTTTTTTCTGTTAATGCAAATACCATCTTTCTTACCTATGTTTCATTTTAGACAATTTAATTGGACCAAAGTTATGTGAATATTTGATATATTTGCAGCCTAAACCAATAATTCATTTAAAATGACATTGATATTTATCCTTCAGGCACAAACTGGTAGCATGTTGAATTTTATATTTCCTGCTTTATTACTCGCGTTTTTTTACTTTTTCTTTATCAGACCTCAAGTTAAAAAACAAAAAGAACAAGTAGCTTTCTCTACAGGACTCCAAAAAGGCGATGAAATCGTAACTGCAAGCGGTATCATAGGACAAATTAGTAAAATAGAAGACGATGCAATAACCGTGCAAATTGATCCCAAAACATTTATTAGAGTAGTTCCAAGTGCAATTTCAAAAGAAATGACTGATGCTTATAAAGTCAAGCCCAAAGCATAAAGTTAAGGCTTAGGTTAAGGCTTAGGTTGAGACTGAGAATAATAGCTAGAATTGATAATCAACTGTTTACCTTAAGGTATAGGTTGAAAAACGGTTGATTATCATGTTTTGATTGTATTTGGAAGTAACTATATTTTCTCTGTGAAACATTACGAAACAATTCAACATTAAACGGTTCAACCTTAAACCATCTAAACTACCCTACTCTGTTTCTCCTTTTACCCTATTAAATCCTTTGTCGGTCAATTCGATGATCCTTTGTTTAAACAAGTTTCCAATACTTTGTTTGAACACTTTTTTGCTTACGCCAAATATTTTATAAATGACTTCTGGATCTGTTTTGTCATTGTAAGGCAACGAACCTCCTGCTTTATCTAGAACATCTAGAATTTTCTGAGCAATGGCATCAATTTTTGTATAGCCTTGCTTGTCTAGTGTTAAGTCAATTTTACCATCTTCCCTTACCTTTTTGATGTAGCCTGTGACTTTCTGACCTAGGGTTAATTTTTTAAAAACTTCATTTTTATATAAAATACCAAGATGTTGTTTATTTATGATAGCTTTATAACCAAATTCTGTTTGAGTCCAAATCATAAGCGAAACTTCATCGTTAAACTTATAAGTAGCAGGCTCTTTACTCATAAACTTCTCCAATTTCATAGAAGCAGTAATCCTTTCTGTAAGTGGGTCTATATACACGTAAACTATATAATATCGACCTTCTTCCATTTTTATCTTTTGCTCACTGAATGGGACCAAAAGTTCTTTCATTACACCCCATTCTAGAAAAGCTCCAACATTTTCGACTTTATTTACTTTCAGACAGGCAAAATCACCTACTTGGGCCAATGGTTCTTCTGTTGTTGCTACAAGGCGTTCTTCACCATCTAGATAAACAAAAACATCTATTTTATCACCAATAATGGAATGTGGAGATACATATCTTTTAGGAATAAGTATTTCACCGAGATTCTCACCGTCCAAGTAACAGCCGAAATCTACCTTTCTGGCTATGGTTAATGTATTTTTTTTGCCTAATTCTACCACGATTACAAATTATATTGCCACAAAGATAAAATAATAAGGGAGAAGCACCAAGATTGGAGCTTCTCCCTTAAAAATAAAATTATTTTTTAGCTGTATTAAGCCAAACTTATCTCGCTACTACAAATCTTCTAGTAATGTTAAAGTTTTGTCCTTCTACTTCAATAAAGTATATGCCATTTGCCAATTGATCAACATGGATACGCTGAGACAAACTGCCTACAAAATCTTGGCTATTCAACTGAACACCCAAACTATTTGTAATTTTAACTTTACCAGATTGTACTTTAAGTAATTGAACATCAATATTCAAAGTACTTGATACAGGGTTAGGGTAAACTTTGAAGTGGCTCAAATAAGCTGCCTCATTCACGCCTGAAACATTTGCTACAACATATGGACCAAATGTTTTTTCACATCCGTTTTCATCAGTAACTACTACTGAATACTCACCAGCACCCAATCCTGAAATATCTTCAGTCGTAGCGCCATTAGACCATAAATAAGTATATGAACCTGCACCACCTTCTGTTACAAGATTTATTGCGCCTTGGTTTTGGTTGTTTGCATCATTGATGATACTAGATGAAGCAATAGCCAAAGCCGTTGGCTGTGTGATATCAAAGCTTAACTCTTGTGTACTATTGGTTGCATCAGTTACCACAGCATTGTAAGTACCTGCTGATAATCCAGTTAACTCAAATTCAGTAGATGTAAATCCATTCGGTCCCGTCCAAACTACTGTAACTGGAGCTTGGCCACCCAAAATTGTCAAAGTGATTGTACCATCTTTGCTCTCAAAACAACTCAAATCTTTTTGATTGCTTGAAATTTGTAATACTGTTGAGAATGAAATGTCTTCACAAGTTGTTGTCGCACCACAGTCATTCGTTACTGTAAGACATACGGTGTATGTACCTGGTGATGTGTACTCGCCTGTCGCTTGTGGCTGATCACTTGTAGTACCATTACCAAAATCCCATGCATAAGTAGCGTTTTCATCTACAACATCTACTGAAACATTTACTTCAAAATTTCCTGTCGAAGCAGTAAAATCTGCAACTGGAAGATCTCTAGATTCGTCTACAGTAACTTCTAAGTTTGAAATACAACCTGTAGCAAGATTAGTCGTTTGTAAAGTATATGTACCAACAGCTGAAACAGTAGGTGTCAATGTATTTGCACCTGAAACGATCTGTCCATCTGTTGTCGTCCATGCATATGAAAATCCAGCAGCGTCACCTTCTACATTAGCAGTGATAGTAACTTCGCTTACAGTACATGTCAATTCTGCTGGCACTTCTGAGCTTACTTGTGGGAAGTCATTAGAAACAGTCACTGTGGATGTTGCTTCAGCTGTACAACCATTTGCACCAGTAGTAGTTACAGTATAAGTACCACCTTGGCTCACAGATATACAAGCTTGGTCATTGTCGTTAGGAACATTCCAAATAAAAGAAACTCCAGTACCTGTCGCACAAAGTTGAAGCTCAGGCTGACCACAGTTAAGTGTACCTGACGGAACAGAAACGGTAGGGATTACTTGATCCACAACCACTGTTGCCATTCCTGTAGAAGTACAACCGTTATTTGTATTCGTAATTAATAGCTGGTAAGATCCACCTGCATCTACTGTAGGGTTTAATGTCGTAGCGCCGCTTACGATATTACCATTTGTTGTTGTCCATTGGTAAGTAATACCTGTACCAGATTGAGATTGTGTAGCATCAATCACTACTTCGTCAGAATCGCAATCAATTGCCCCAGGTGCTTGGATACTTAGATTTGGTAAAACAGCATTTGATTCTACAATAGCAGAACTAGTACTAAAACATCCATTTTCAATATTTGTGACTAATAATGTATAAGTACCTGGTTGATCAACACTTAATAGCAGCTGATTGTCACCAGAAACTATATTACCATTAGTTGTTGACCACTCATAAGTAAATACTGGACCAGCTGAAGATCCTGCACCAGAAACCTGAGCTTGTGGTGTAGCACAACTAATAGCATTCAAAGGTGCTGAAGTTGCAAGTGGTGAAGTCGATATTTCTAATTCAATATTAGATGAAATAATACAGTTATTATTATCAACAATAGTATAAACATACTCACCACCAGCTACATCGGTAAAAATTGGTTGATTTTGTACGATTACACCTAACTCATAATTATATGGAGGAGTACCACCTATTGCGTCAAATATGACAGTACCATCATTCGAATCGCAAGAAGGTTGTTCTACAGTAGCAGCAACTTCAAAAAGTGGTGGTTCAGTAATCGTGTATATTTCTGAAGAAATACAACCCAGCGCATCAGTAATGGTTAGGATGTAATCGCCAGCAGGAATGAAGTTATTATTCGCACCAGATGTACCATTACTCCAGCTGTATGAAATATTTCCAGTACCACCTGTCGCAGACACAACAATTTGGCCAGATTCAGTTCCATAACAAAGTACATCTTGAATTACATTAGCATTGATCTCAAAATCTTCAGGACCATTTACAACATATTCATCTGTCTCAAAGAAATAACCATTTGCATCAGAAACTTCACATGAATATGTACCATTACTAAGGTTTGAAATCACTGGTGTACTTGCACCATTGCTCCAATCATAAGTAATAGAATTATAACCACCAGTTACACTTAATGCTATTTGAGATGTTTGTGGACAAGTTCCTTCTGTAAATGTTTCTGAAACAACCATGTCAAATGAGTCAAATAACCAAGTTTCCCATGTTGCCATTGATTTTTGTCCTACTTCAAATACTCTTTTGTCATCTGCATCTATACCGTATATCGTTGGATAGTAAGCTATTTGGTATTGACCAGCAAGACCAGGAGAATTTGAACTCGTAAGATTAACAATTGGATATGGTGTACCAGCTACCCAATTACCTTGTGTTGTTCCTCCCATGCCCATACAATTACCATAGAGACATGCTTCCGCTGTACTAAGGTCCGCTTCTATTTTGATAACCATTATGGTATTTGATCCATTTGGTCCATGAGCATTATATAGATCTTTGATGGCATGGGTATTGTGATAATTCCAACAAGGTCCACACCATGTTGCTGAAAAGTCTAGCACGACATGTTTTCCAGCATCTAGATAAGAGTAAAGATTGTGTACGTTACCATTAATGTCGGTAACCGTAAAATCAGGCGCAATACTACCATCTGCTAATTGAGCTTTGGCAGTAAATACAGAGAATGAAAACAGGAGAAAAGTTAGTAAAAAGTTTTTCATCTTCTTGGATTATTTGTTAATTAAAAATTTAAAAAGCGAAAATTAACAAATTACAGAATATTAAAGTATATTTTACTAAAAAATCTGTGAAAAAATATTTTTTAACCCAAACTGAAGAATAAAATTTTGAATTTCAAACTATTTCCTACCAATATTTGGCATGCCTTGCATCATACGATCCATACCTTTGCCTTTGCTCATCATCTGCATCATTTTTCTCATTTGGTCAAACTGCTTGATAAACATATTGATTTCATGAAGATTTTTGCCACTACCTGAGGCTATTCTCTTTTTACGAGACATATTGAGTAGGTCTGGATTTGCCCTTTCTTTGGGTGTCATGGACAAGATAATAGCCTCCACTTTTCCGAAAGCTTTGTCATCAATGTTGATATCTTTGGTCATCTTGCTCATGCCTGGTATCATATTCATCAATGACTTGATATCACCCATTTTTTTGATTTGATTCAGTTGACCTAGGAAGTCATTAAAATCAAACTTATTTTTACGTATTTTCTTCTCTAGCCTTTCTGCTTCTTTCTCATCAAATTGCTCTTGGGCTTTCTCAACAAATGATACGATATCACCCATGCCAAGGATACGCTGAGCCATACGCTCTGGATAGAAAATATCCAATGTATCCAACTTCTCACCGGAACTGATAAATTTGATAGGTTTTCCTACAGAATATTTAATAGAAAGCGCTGCTCCACCTCTTGTATCACCATCTAATTTGGTCAAAACTACACCATCAAAATTGAGTCTTTCATTAAAGACAGCCGCTGTGTTAACCGCATCCTGTCCAGTCATGGAATCTACCACAAATAATGTCTCTGATGGGTTGGTCGCATTTTTGATGTTTTCGATCTCGATCATCATTTCTTCATCCACAGAAGTACGACCTGCTGTATCTATGATGACGACATCATGGCTGTGCCCCTTGGCATAACTGATGGCATTTAGCGATATTTGGACTGGATTTTTATTTTCTGGCTCCTTATATATATGTACACCAATTTGTTCAGCCAAAACTGAAAGCTGATCTACCGCTGCTGGTCTGTACACATCACAAGCAACAAGAAGTGGCTTTTTTGACTTTTTATCTTTTAGAAATTTGGCCAGTTTACCAGTAAAAGTTGTTTTACCTGAACCTTGTAGACCTGATATTAGTATGACACTTGGATTTCCTTTGAGATTGATTCCAGCAGCCGCACCACCCATAA
>DAOLFJ010000336.1:0-4907 GCA_035326365.1 Saprospiraceae bacterium
CACGTGAATACAGATAATAGAAAGTATTTAATCAAGAAAATAATAAAAATATAATTTGTCATGAAGAAGTTAATCTTAATATTAAGCCTAATCTATTGGGCTACACTTATATTTAGCCAACGTAGCTTGCAAGGCTTTAATTATCAAGGAGTAGCTCGTGATCAACAAGGAAATGCACTTACAAATACTCATATATCTATTCAGATACAATTAAAAGATGAAAGTCAAGTGGTTTTTAAGGAGATTCATGAGACGACGACCACACATTTGGGTGTTTTTAGCATTGTCATAGGGCAAGGTTTAGAAAATGTCCTAAATAGTACCTTAGAAGACATACCATGGGGTCAATCAGATTTATCGCTAAATGTAGCCATTGATCCCACTGGAGGTAGGGAGTTTTTGGATGCCGGCACATCAATACTTTGGTCTGTCCCTTATGCTATGTTTGCAAGTAGTGGAGTTGGCACTAAGGGCGACGTCGGTCCTCAAGGACTAAAAGGCGAAAAGGGCGACCGGGGTGATGACGGTCAAATCGGTTCACAAGGTCCCAAAGGTGAAAAAGGTGAAAAAGGAGATTCGGGAAGTGGTGTGACCATAGTTGGTTCTGTTGCAGATGTATCTGCTTTACCTTTAACTGCCAATGTAGGCGATATGTATTTAGTCCAAAGTAATGGTCATGGATATGTATGGGACGGAACACTTTTTACTGATGTGGGAGAAATCAAGGGACCAAAGGGAGATCGAGGGGAAAAGGGAGATAAAGGCGAAGTAGGCCTGACTGGACCGCAAGGAACTCAAGGAGAAATGGGACCGAAAGGGCCAAAAGGAGATCAAGGTCTCGAAGGAGCAGAAGGTTTACCAGGAAGGGATGGACTATCTAGAGAATGGATTTATTCATCGAATGATCCAAAATCAAATGAGTTTTATGTTAATAGCACATCTTACAACTTAATTTCTTCCATTAAAATCCACAAAAATGACTATGACGATGTAGATGTTGCTTCATGGCTGTCTAGTATAAAAGTGGGTGATGAAATAATGCTTAAAGAACCTGGACGATTTACACATTTTGGAATTTATCCGATAAATAATATTTCTCAAATTAATGGTGTATTTACCTTTAATGTAGGTAATTATGCAGGAAGTGGAGTCATTGATATTGACAAAACTACAAGTATTTCTTTCCTTAAAAAAGGACCAAAGGGCGACCAAGGTACTCCAGGGCTTCAAGGTATTCCTGGACCTGTGGGTGACTCCCATTGGACCAAAAATGGTAATAATTTGAATTATTCGGTAGGCAATGTAGGCATCGGTACTAATAATCCGATAGCAAATCTACAAATAGAACGCTTCAATCCTAGTTTAGAATCATCCATTTTGGTAAAACATAATAATGTTGAAAATCTTATTTTTTCTAACGGATTGGGTGGTGGTATCGGCACTTTCAGCAATCACAATATGCTGCTATTCGCTGGTGCAAAGCAAGTATTACGTCTCAAACCCGACGGTGATGCAGATATCTTTGGAGGCCTGAAAATAGGCAATACTTCTAACGGTAGCCATGGCGAAATCAGATACAATGGTTCAGACTTAGAAGGCTATGTAAGCAATCAGTGGAAATCTCTTACCAAAGGCGGAGTAAACGGCAATGGCAATAGTGGCTATCTTACCAAATTTGGATCGTCATCGGATGATATTCAAAACTCAATTGTGCGAGAAACCAACAATGGAATCATAATCGGTAGCGAAGGAAAAATAATATTAGAAAGACTACAACATAGCGGTAGATTAAGTCTTGGCAATACAGGATTGTTATATTTGTCAGCAGGAGGAACAGAAACGACTTCAAAATCTCTTATTATGGAGTCACAATATGGAAATGTGGGTATTGGCGGCATACCCAACAATCTGGACAGGCTTAAAGTGTATGGCGATCTTGCTATAACTGGTACTACTTATATCGGCGACAATGAATATCTATCTGATGGTGGTTCAAATTCAATAATAACTAATGCGTCCCTAATCACATTGAGTAGTAATGCTACTTTAGGCACATCCCTTAAACCATGGAGTACGTTAAACATTGTCGATATTCAAGCAACTGGGAGATTGGGTTTGAGTGTCAATAATCCCAGCTACAAGTTGGAATTGCCCAATATCGCATTAAATCATGCAGGTAAAGCAAGAGCAAATGCCTGGATTACATACTCTGACGATAGGATCAAATCCCAAAAAGAAGCTATACCCTATGGCCTGAATGCCGTTTTAGCCATGAAGCCAATGAAATATTATCAGCACAATTCTTCATTCCAAAACAATAAATTAGTATTGGAAGAAACTGGAGCAAATGATATAGGATTTATAGCTCAAGAAATTTTTAAAATAGTGCCAGAAGTCGTATCAAATCCGGTTGATGAAGACAGCGACTTATGGTCTTTGAACTATGAAAAATTAGTACCTGTATTAGTAAAAGCCATTCAAGAGCAACAAGAAATTATTAATCTTAATAAAAAAGAAATCGAAAATCTGAAAGTAAGTCTTAAACAAGCGATCAATCTTATGGCGTCTAATAAATAATTTAAATACATGAAATCTCCCATTTATTAATAAAGATAGTTTGTACATTGACACAGTCCTACGAGCTGTGAATGGCAGTGTCATGAAATATGGACGCTGCCATTTTTATTGTTACTCTTGATTCCTAAAAAGACTTTATCTTTTTAATAAACTCAACTTGACTAATATTTAAAGTGAATATCTACAACAAACATACAAAAAAGAGAAAATGCAAATGATGATAAATATATAATTTTCAGGTAAGTTTTACAAACATTTACTTTCAAGCGAAACCTTCATTTTTTGACCAAGTTTCGCTCAGTAGCTCCATATCAATTATTCCTTTGATTATTAATGTAAAGTACTAAAAAGAGTATAATGGTCATTATTTTATCCCAAAAGTTTATTAACCTTATAGGATAAGTTTAAAACAACGTATTCAAGTAAGGATTCTTAAATAATATCCATGGTTGAACCATTGCCATACCGACAGTATAATTACCTATTATTCCCAATTATCACAACTCATCCTACATTTTCTACAGTTCGGTCACATGTTTTTGTACACACTCTAGGATGCCCTTACTTTTGACTTATAATTTAAAACAAAGATTAATGAAACACCTTTTAACAACAATCGCAATCTTCGTGAGTATAATCAGTTATGCACAAACCAATACACTCACTGTTACTGTCACCAACTTTAAAAACAATCAAGGCAAAGTCTTGGTGGGCATTTATAGTGGTGCCAATCAATTTATGAAAAAAACAACCTACAGCAAGGTAGGTGAAATCAAAGCCAATACTGCAAAAGTTGTATTTGAAAACATACCAGATGGTGAGTATGCAATTTCACTTTATCACGATGAAAATAGTAATAATAAATTGGATACAGGTTGGTTTGGCATTCCTAAAGAAGGATATGGATGTTCTAACGATGCAAAAGGAAACATGGGACCACCAAAATACGAAGATGCAAAGTTCCAATTGACTGATCACAAATCGATGGTTATCAAATTAAATTAAAAACATATAACAACCTAATTTAAAATATAATTTATTCTATAAGTTTGACAACCCTTCTTTAGGGAGATATTCCAAAAAACAAATCAGCAAATCAGCAAATTTACAAATCAACAAATATTAAAATCATGAAACATTTAATCGTATTATTATTCGTTACTATTAGCTTATCCACATTTGGTCAAAGCGCTTACGAGAAAGGTATGCAATCCGCTTTGGGGCTTTGGTCTCAAGGCAAAAACAGTGAAGCAGTAGCCATGTTCGAAAGAATCGCCGCTGCCGAAAAAGACAATTGGTTGCCCAATTATTATGTAGCATTAGTTAGTACCACAACAGCATTTGCCACCAAAGACAAAACCCAAGTCGATGCATTGCTCAAAAAAGCGCAGTCAGCATTGGACGTAGAAATAAAAAAACTACCCAACCATCCTGAATTATTAGTCATGCAAGCGATGATTCATACGGCTTGGATTGCTTTTGACCCTATGACGAATGGGATGAAATTGTCAGGTACGGTCATGGAAATATATGGAAAAGCAGAAGCCATTGCTCCCGAAAACCCAAGGGTTGTACTCAGCAAAACGGAATTTGAAATGGGCTCAGCTAAGTTTTTTGGCACTGATACCAAACCTTTGTGTACAAAAGCAGAAAAGGCTATCGAACTTTTTGCTACTTTTAAGCCTGAAAGCGCTTTTCATCCCAATTGGGGATTGGACAGAGCGCAATCTATGGTCGCAGCTTGTAAGTAATTTTTAAATACCATATTAATCATTTTGCAAAAGGAATACAAATATATCACTAAACTAGTTACCACGGGAATCATCGTAGGTATTGGAGTGTCTGTCATCATCATGATCTTAAAGGTATTGATGGGTGGGAATTTGACATGGGATCATAAGATGATAATTGAGTTTTCATACAGCGTATATTTTGGCTTTGTTTTGACGATCATCAACAGTGCCTTTTTTGATTATCTGAACCATAAGGTTAATTGGACCTCACAAACGGAAAAGTACAGAATGGCTATCGGTTTTATAGGTAGTATTCCATTGACTATGATGGGTGCTTGGTTTGTTCGGTTGACTATTGATGTGTGGATAAATAATCAATCATTTGCAGCATTTATCAAGGATCAAAAATTCAGTAATTATATCTTTATTTTGATCATCACCTTTGTCGTTTCTCTGTTTTTTCATGCCATATTTTTGTACAAAAAGTTACAAGAAAATAGAGTCAAAGAACAAAAGATCACCGCAGGAAATGCATCCACCCACTTTGCAACATTAAAAAATCAAATCGACCCCCATTTTTTGTTTAATAGCCTCAAT
>DAOLFJ010000337.1:0-4893 GCA_035326365.1 Saprospiraceae bacterium
CATTGTTGATATCCCCGATAGCGACACCTCCACCATTATAAAAATTTCTATACTTGTATACATTAAATGCAGATGTTTCATTAAGTTTATTTTCAAAATTGAGACCAATTGTTACATTATCTTTTAGCTCAAAAATATCTTTTTTGGTTTCTTCTGTTTTACATTGGATGAAAAAACAACCAATGATTAATATCAAATAAGTATGCTTCATTTTTTATATTTATGTCGAAGGTCTTCAATTTTTACAATGACATCTCTATCGTCTTTTTGATACATAAGTATCTGTCTGTTTCCATCAATTTTTGCATAAGCCTTATATTTTATATCATCAAGGTCTATTTCTATAAAATCATTTCCTTTATAATTTTGGGTATAAAACGCTTTCAATTGATCGAGTAAAACAATAGAATATCTATCTTTATTCCATGGCGCCCAACTATCATACCTGTATTTAATATTCATACCACGCATGGTGTCTGTCTGGTCAAAAATTCCATAAAATAGCATTGTTTTTTGGAGTGTCTGGTCTTGAGTACTGTCTAATTTTTCGACATATTGCGCATTTGTGCCTTCGCCATTTGTGATGATTTGTTGCTTATTGAGATCCCAACATATTCTAAAAAAATCTTTTCTAGTCTGCCCCATTCTCATGCCAAAGATTAGACTATCATTAGTCACACCTTTATCTAGTTCTGATTCAACATACTTCGTATATTCAGACTTGCACGAAACGAACACAATTATTGTCATAAAACAAAACCACTTAATCATATCGAATACTATTACACATTTTAAGACTTTCATTATTAATTCCGAATATAATCTGATCATCTAGTTGACCAATAAATCTTATTTGACCTTCAACATTCAGAGTTTTACAAGGCGCAAATATAAGTTTTTCTTGCTCACTTCTCACATTAAGAAGCCATCCATGAGAAGCATCTTGTTTGCCAAACTGAGGTTTAACCTTGTAATGATTGCCTCCCATAAAGATATATGTACCTTTATTTTTAACAATTTGTGTCATAAATGTAAAAATACTCGAATATTGAGCTTCATGAGGTAAATAGATTTTATCAAAAATGCCATTATTATTCTTTAAAATGATGCTAGCCAACTCTGAAATTTCGAATATTTTTGATGTTTTTAATACATCTTCACCAAACATGGTAACAATATCTGCCTTTGCCATTTCGGTGTAAGATCTAAACTTCTTCTTTAAAAATGGCATTTGTGAATATAGTTCGTCTATATCATTTATGGGGTAATACTTTTCAGCGTCTTTCTGGCAAATAATCTGCTCCAGAGAACCATTTCCATCAAAATCATTAACAAACATTGCCATATTTTTTTGGTAGAAAGTATTTTTTCCTTCATTACCACATAACAAATCTCGGGCTCCATCATCATCAATATCTACAGAATGGAGAGCATTCCACATACCAGCTGTCTCAGGTATTTCGGTGGCTTTTGAATTTTCAAAACCACCTTTATCATTTAGAATGTACATAATGGGCATCCATTTCCCTGCTATCGCAATATCCATCCATGTATCGTTGTTGATATCTATAGACACTACAGAAGTCATCATTCCCAAATCTTTTAAAGAGGTCGGTGCAGTTACTTTAAATTTTGCATCACCTATATTTGTGAGTAAGTAGACACTTCCAGGAAGTCCAAATGCGGAAGTTTTCATTTTTTCGACTACCACAATGTCCTCTAACCTATCTTTATTATAATCAGTTATCACAAAATCACTGGTATAAAATGGTTCAGGAAATGGAATGGCTTGACCTTTTATAAAATTACCCCTTCCATCATTTACATACAAGACATCATGAAGTTCTGGGGAAAAATTGCTGAAATTACTACCACCATGTGCTACATACAAGTCCAAATCTCCATCTTTGTCCACGTCAAAAAATCTTGCTTTGATCGCTTCAGATCTATAATCTAAATCAAAAGGTTTAGTGACCTTTTCGTAGCTACCATTTATTTTGGAAAGATATAAAATGGAAGCTTGATTTTTGCCACCACCACAATATAAATCATCTTTCTTATCACCGTTTACATCACCAATGGCAATCGCCGGACCTTCCATACCATTCATTTCAGCTAATAATCTTTCTCTCGCGAACTGATTGATGTCTAGCTCTTTATGAATAAAATCTATAGGACTTGGAACGCATGGCAGTAAATGATTTAGTGTTAAACTATAATTTCCTTTACTAACTGATTCAGATTGTTTTATTTCATACAATTTGTTGGATTTCAAGTTTTGTAAAGATGTTTTTCTTCCATCTGGCCAATATACCATCGCTGAATCGATAACACTCGTGGCATTAACACCGAAATGCAAAATAGGGTCCATCGATGACTGAAAACCTCTGGAAGGAAAATTTTCTAGCATGGATTGATTACCTGCATATTTAACAATAACTTTAGCTCCAATAGCTGCCGTATTTGGTTTATCACCTATTAATTTTATACGAAAGCTTTTGGACACAATTGTATCTGAATTGTTGCGATAAACGTAGGATGGCATATTCACATTATTGACCACAAGATCGAGATCACCATCATTATCAAGATCGCCATAGGCACTGCCATTACTAAAAGTAGCCTGACCCAATCCCCAATCATCACTGACCATTTGGAATTGCATATTGCCTATGTTTTTGAACATGTTATTTTTGATCGGTGTGGATGGCAAGCTATCAACCAACATCGTCAAAACTTTCTCCTTGTTATCAATTTTAGATTTGATCATGCTCGTATTTGCAGAATAATTTAAATAATCTTTATCAAGTAAATCTTTATAAATACCATTGCTCACAAACAAATCTCTTAGTCCGTCGTTGTCATAATCCTGGATCAATGATGCCCAACTCCAGTCTGTAGCTGATACACCTGAAAACCTACCTATCTCTAAAAACTTGCCGCCGTTTAGGTTTTTCTGCAATACATTTCTAGAAAACTGATGGTGATAACTGTTTTTTGTCGCTTCTAAGTATTTGTCCCATGTTTCATATATATTTTTTGTTTTTTTCCTTTCTAAAGTTTGAGGCAACATCTCTGTGACAAAAAGGTCCGGCATGAGATCATTGTCAATATCAGATGCATCCGCACCCATAGATCCCATAGACATTGCATCAAAGTAAGTTTGTCCCTTTTCTGTAAAAGTACCATTCTTATTATTGATATATAAGTAGTCTCTCTCAAAAAAATCATTGGATACAAAAATATCTGTCCAACCATCCATATTGATATCGCTAAGCGTAATGCCTAGACCGTATCCAATTTTACTGGAATAAATACCTGCTTCCTGACTCACATCCATAAATTTGCCATTTTCGTTTTTTAGTAGTTTATTACCTTCCGAATCAGGAGTATATCTCTGATTTGGGTTGAGGTCAAAGCCACCTACCGAACGAAGCGAATTGCTCAACAAATAACAATCCAAGTCGCCATCCTTGTCATAATCAAAAAAAGCAGAATGTATGGATAATCCTGTAAAGTCAAGACCGTACTCTTTTGCACTTTCTACAAACGTAAGATCACCCTGATTAATGAAAAGTTCGTTATGTCTATTTTCTCCACCTGGCTTTCCTGCCTTACATACATATAAATCGAGTAGTCCATCCGCATTAATATCTACAAATGTCGCTCCTGTAGACCAGACATCCGGACAAGAAACTCCGGCTTTGGAAGTAATATCTTCAAAAGTCCAATTGCCTTTATTCAGAAACAATTTATTGTCCTTAATATTTCCAGTAAAGTATATATCTAGCAGTCCATCGTTGTTAATATCTCCGAGCGCCACACCACCACCATTATAAAAATTACGATAAGTGTAGGTGTTATATTCTTCAGTGTAAGGTAAATCGTTATTAAAATCCAACCCAGTTTCCTTTGGATCAGTCAAAGTAAAAAGTGTTTTATTTTGCTCCTTTTTACATCCAATAATCAATAGAACTGAAAAAAATAAAATACCTGCTTTAAACAAGATTGGAAAGATTTTACATTAATTAAAAAAAGGCTACCCTAAAAAGAGTAGCCTTTATGATTTTTATATAAGTACGTTAATACTAGTATCCAGGATTCTGTACTAACTTATTATCACTCGATTGACTCGCATCAATCTGAGATTGTGGTATAGGGAAAACATTAACGTATGCTGGTGAAACTGGTTTTTCCCACCAAGTACCGTTATATTTACCTAATCTGATCAAGTCAGTACGTCTCACGCCTTCCATAAACATTTCACGACCTCTTTCAGCAAGGAACGAATCTGCAGTAAGAGAAGTTAAATTAGCAACTTTTGCTCTTGCTCTGATGGCATTAACATCAGGTAATGCAAGATCCCAGTTACCTGCTGCTCTAGCCAATCCTTCTGCTCTTATCAAGTACAACTCACCTAATCTTACGATAGGATAGTCATTACTCATATTATCACGACCTAGCTGCTTGAAGCTAAACTTGCTACCTCTTGCACCAGATTCTCTCAGCGCATTTGGAGCTAATTCATTGATTCTAGGAGTGTAGCTTAATTGGATATCGTCATCATCTGATGCATAATCCAAGATAGCAGATCCACCAAAATCCAATTGGTTACCTACAAGAAAGTTATTCTTCTTACGTGCATCTCCATCTTCATAAGAATTATAAAACTCTTCAAGTGTTGCGTATCCATTCCATGGTTGATTTTGGAAATTATAGGTAAACTGAGATGAGTAATGAAGATTCATTTGTGAGAAGTTCATATCTGGACCAGTAACTTCATCATAAAACACTGAAAAAATATGTTCAGGGTTGTTTTCATTATTAGGTGCAAATACTGCTGCATAACCTTCTAATTCAGCTGGGTCGGTTGCGACAGCTGGTCTTCTACCT
>DAOLFJ010000033.1:0-26520 GCA_035326365.1 Saprospiraceae bacterium
AGATTTGAATACCTTACAGCGATGGCTTCTAAAGCCAGAGGTCTTAATAAATTCGTCACTGAACATCCAAAAGGTGGCGCTAATCATCCGAATGCGAAGATCAATTTTAGACTTGGAGATGTCGTTACGACTAATATTATGACCGCAAATGGTGAAAGCATAACATTAACACATGATACCAATTTGCCGCGACCTTACTCACTTGGGTTTAGGGTACAAGGCACCAAAGGGTTGTGGATGGATGTGAACAAATCGATTTATATAGAAGGAAAAAGTCCATCTCATAAATGGGAAGCAGCAGAAAATTATCTCAAAGAGTATGATCATCCTTTGTGGAAAAAATATGAAGGTGATGCATCAGGCGCTGGACATGGTGGAATGGATTGGTTTGTGTTAAATGCATTTATTGAAGCTTACAAAAATAACGATCCGATGCCGCTTGATGTATATGATCATGCAAGTTGGGCCGTAATAACTTGTCTCTCAGAACAGTCTATTGCCTTGGGTGGTGAGCCGCAGGTTTTTCCTGATTTTACTGATGGAAAATGGATGAATAGAAAGCCAATTTTTGCTTTGGGTGATAAATATTGAAACTTCTAAACAAACCTTACCCAATAGAATACGTTTAGAATATAAGTTTTAAATATTTGTCAAGTTTTAATATCGTAATGGACATCATAAAATGGGATATAGCTCTTTTTGAGTACATCAACAATGACCTAAGTAATGGTTTTTTTGATTTGATTTTGCCATGGCTAAGAGAACCATTGTTTTGGATGCCATTTTATATATTTTTGATTGCCTTCTTGTTTTTTAACTTTGGTAAAAAGGCATATTGGTTTGTTTTATTTGTCATTTTGACATCGGCATCAGCAGATCTTATCAGCAGTAGAGCTATTAAAAAGACAATAAAACGAATACGTCCTTGTAATACAGAAATGGTTCAAACAGTGGAACGAGTGCAATGTGGGGCAGGGTATAGTTTTACATCTTCACACGCCACAAATCACTTTGCTGTCGCTACATTTCTTATTATGACTTTAGGTCAAATTTTTCCAAAAACAAAAAAATGGTTGTGGCTTTGGGCTGCAAGTATTGCATTGGCGCAAGTATATGTGGGTGTACATTTTCCTTTGGATGTATTTGCAGGAGCGATTCTTGGTGTAATACTTGGAAAATTTTGGTCCATACTATTTGAAAAGTATTACGGTCATGTTTTGTATAAAGAAATGTTAGCAGAATGAATGTTTCAGAAATAAAAGATATTTTAGCATCAGTCACAGATCCTGAAATCCCGGTCATAACTATTCAGGATTTAGGGATATTAAGGAATGTAGAAATAGATGAAAGTACACAACAGGTAATCGTTTATATTACCCCGACATATACTGGATGTCCTGCGATGGATATGATTACTGTCCAAATAAAAGCCGCTCTCCAAGATCATGGTTATAACAACGTGGAGGTTATATCTCTGTTAGAGCCAACATGGACGACAGACTGGATCAGTGAATTGGGGCGTAAACAATTGATGGAATACGGTATCTCTCCGCCTGCAGAAAAGACTACTGATCCATCATTTCTCAAAGGAGTGGCTCCAAGTGTCCAATGTCCGCAATGTAAGTCTTTTGACACTGTGATGATTAGTAGATTTGGCTCTACGGCTTGTAAGTCATTATACAAATGTAATTCCTGTTTAGAACCATTTGATTATTTTAAGTGTCATTAAATAATGATTATTAGTATATTAAATATTGTTTTTAAATTTATGTGTATTTATTGTCAATAATGCCATTAAGCAAGCATATAAACTAAATATCATTAATAAGTTCGTTAAATCTTTTGCAGCTGCTCTTTTTTTAAATTTAGAAAATAGGTAAGCAGTTAGAGATTTTGGCAAATTGAAATATTTTAGTATATTTACATTCAAGTTTTGTTTTTTCAGAATTAAAAATAGAAATCCAATATGTCATTTATAACCTTACGAGTAGCATCAGGAATTGCGACGATTACTTTTGACCGAGCAGAAAAATTTAATAGTTTTGTCAGACCAATGGCATTAGCCTTTCAGACTTTTTTAGACCAAGTAGCTGATGATACTTCAGTACGATGTATTGTTATCACAGGTAACGGGAAAGCATTTTGCGCAGGTCAAGATTTGCAAGAAGCGACAGATCCTGAAGGACCTGCTTTATCCAAAATCGTTAGTGAACATTACAATCCAATTATTACAAGGATTAGGAATATGCCAAAACCTGTAATAGCAGCAGTTAATGGTGTGGCAGCAGGTGCAGGAGCAAATATAGCGCTAGCTTGTGATATTGTCATTGCTACAGAATCTGCATCCTTCATACAAGCATTCAGCAAGATTGGATTGATTCCGGATAGTGGTGGGACTTATACATTACCAAGGTTGATAGGATTTCAAAGAGCATCTGCACTCATGATGTTAGGAGAGAAAGTAAGTGCAAAAGATGCGCAAGCGATGGGGATGATATATAAATATGTGCCTGATGAGTTGTTTTTGGCCGATGTGGACAGGGTTGCGTCTCAATTGGCTTCTATGCCTACATATGGATTGGCATTAACAAAACAAGCACTCAATGAGACTTACCACAATGATCTAGAAAAACAGCTAGCATTGGAAGACAAATTACAAACATTGGCTGGTAATAGTGATGATTACATAGAAGGTACAACCGCTTTCCTAGAAAAAAGAATACCAATATTTAAAGGATCCTAAGAAAAGAGTAGAGTTACATTATGTATCTTTAGAAAACGAACAAATCAATTCTTTAAACCTTGGGAACATCATTCTAATGTTTAATATTTTGTTTTAAGTTCCTTATGTAAATATGTTTACAGAACTAAATTAGGAAAATATGAAGCTTTTTAAAAATAAACAAGGTATTCCTAGTATTTTAGACCAAATAGATGAGTATGAAGGTGAAGAGTTAGACCTTTTAGCATCACTCATATTTGCTATTAGGCCTACATCTAAGGAACGTAAGAATGGTGAGTTGACTAGATTTGATGAATTGGTCCAATATCTTAAAGATTCCAAATTGCATAGAGATGGATTAAGAAATTATTTGATCCGAATTACCTCAAATCAGAGGATTAGCACAACACTTACGGATGCCAATATTATTTCCGGTATTGACTTTTGGAGTGAATTATGGGATAGACTGTCTTACAAGATTTTACCTGATCAACCAGAAAAAGGATCAATCGACAATTTGCTTGTAAACGTATTTTATCAAGAAACAGATAGTAAATGGGTAAGTAGTATACCAGAAGAAAAGGCAGATGAATTGTTGGATTTACTACTTTTTAAAGGGATGTATGAATTTGATTTGGCAGACTTTGTTATACAAGAGATGCTTTTTGCTATAAAAGTACTTTCTTTACGAATAACAGGAAATGCATTTGAAGGAGAAGTATTGAGAATGGTACCAGAATATGCCAACCATAAAAGTCCATTTGCATCTTTACAAAGTGAAATAAGTAGATATATCAAAGGTCTAGAATCAGGAACTTCAACTAGAAGAATTGATGATGAACAATACAAACATATTGAAATTCTAAATAAGCAATGTCGAGATTTTATAACAAAGGCTTATTCAAATAAAGAGAAATATGGGATAAGTTTTAAGGTCCATCAGCAATTGATGTTGATGGAGAGGTTATTAGATAGGTTGTTTTTGATATTCGAACTGTTTACAATCGATCCTGACGTAAGAAGTGAAACAAAAATGCTTAGATTTGTAACAGCTTTAATAGATTTTAATACAGGGAAGTCAAAAGTATTTGGCTATATTAACAAATCTACTCAAATAATGGCCAATGAAATTACTAGGAATATCGGTGTTAAAGGCGAGCAATATATAACAAAGACAGGGAGGGAATATTGGAAAATGCTCCATACTGCTGCTGGTGGTGGAGTCATTGTCGCTTTAGCTTGTATTATTAAAATGAATCTGTCAAGTATTGAAGCAAGTCTTTTTGGTAAAGCATTTTTATATAGTATGAACTATGCATTTGCATTTATAGCTATTTATTTACTCCATTTGACACTTGCTACAAAACAACCTGCTATGACTGCCGCTACATTAGCTCAAGCAATAGAAGGTGACCAAAAGATGGAAAATGATTTTGGGGTACTCTCGCAATTAGTTGCTAGGGTTTGGCGATCACAATTCATTGCTTTTGTTGGAAATGTTTTTTTGGCTTTTCCTGTGGCTCTAGGTTTATTGTACTTATGGGGCAATATATTTGAAACTAATCCTGCTGCGTATAAAGCGTCCAAGATGATCTATGAATTGAATGTATTTTCTTCCCCGGCCATTTTTCATGCTGCCATCGCTGGCGTGTTTTTGTTTATTTCTGGATTAATAGCTGGTCATGTATCAAATAAAACGAAATACCGTCGAGTACCAGAAAGAATTAAGGAACATCCTGTACTAAAACAGATATTAAAATCGGATACAAGAGAAAAGTTAGCAAGTTTTTATGAACACAACTGGGCAGGAATAGTCAGTAATTTTTGGTTTGGGGTATTTATGGGTTCGGTTAGTACCATAGGCATTATTCTAGGTTTGGATCTAGATATAAGGCACATAACGTTTGCTGCGGGCAATTTTGGCCTTGCTTTATACGGAATGAATTTTGTCATGTCAACTTATGATGTGGTCATGTCAATAATTGGTATTGGAATTATTGGGTTTACAAATTTTATCGTTAGTTTCACGCTATCTATGATGCTTGCTTTGAGATCTCGAGGCATACCATTTCGAGCATTGAAATCTATTTTAAAAACAGTCTTATATTATTTTTTGAAAAATCCCACTTCATTTTTCTTTCCAACAATATCGAAAGGCCAAGTTGATAAATTGGACACGGATATTTAAGAAAGATTGGAAAAATATTGATAGAACTTTTATAGATTGAGATCATACTTTTATTTTGATAATTCTTTGGCGCGTTTTTCGGCTGCAAGCAAACCTTCTTTTATAGACTCTCCCAATCCGCGCTCATTAAATACCTTGAGCGCTGCTTCTGTAGTGCCACCTTTAGAAGCAACTGCACTTATTAGTTCATCAAGTCCTAGCTCAGCATTATTGATCAAATGATAAGAGCCTAGCATGGTTTGTTTTACAAATTGGAGTGCGGTACCTTCGTCAAAGCCCATTTCTTTTCCTGTCTCTACCATACTTTTTACAAAGTAGTAGAAATATGCTGGACCACTGCCACTCAGAGCTGTTACTGCGTCTATCATGGATTCATCTTCTATATAAATAGACCTTCCAGTCGCATTTAATAGATTCTCTACTTTAAATAGCTTACCTATGCTGATACCTTCTGCGGATGTAAAACCCGTTATACCCATGCCTAACATAGCAGGCGTATTGGGCATAGCTCTGACGACGTATTTATGATTAAGTAAAGTTTGGATTTTCTGAATGTTGATTCCTGCCATAATAGACAATACTATTTGCTCATCGTGTAACTTTCCAACAAGGTCACTGGCTAAAGTTTCAAAATCTTGTGGTTTTACAGCTAGAATAATTAAATCATAATTTTTGATTTGATCACTAATGACATTTACGACTACACCTTCTTTGAGTTTTGTAAGTGAACTGCATCTTTCTTCATTCTTTTCTATAAGAAGCAGATTTTCTTTTTTTACTAAATCATATTGGACAAATGACCTAGCGAAAGCAAGACCCATATTACCACACCCTAAAATTGCTATTTTCATTTTATTTAGATATTAATCTTTCCAAAAACATTCTGGATGTGCAAATATAAGGGTAGTTTGATATCTTGTAATCTAAATAAGCTATAATCATTGAGATAAAATAGATTCCGTAGATCTGGAATTTTTGCCATTCATCTATTATAATTGAGTTTTGGTAGAGTATAAATGGGTTTTGGTAAGAATGGTGCAACTTCAGATGTCATATTTGCGTCTTTGGAGTATACAATTTTATTTAACAATTTTAATTTTAAACCCTATAAATACATAAAAATGAAAAGTGTAAAAAGTTTATTAGCAGTAGTTTGTTTTGCGATGATCTCAAATTTTGCCATAGCAGCAGGAACTCCAAACAACAAAAAACCTGAAGGTGCTCAAATCCAAGCTTACCTAAAAGGTATTGATTTTAACAAAATGGTCAAAGCAGATACGAAAGTAAATATCAGTTTTATGATCAATGCTCAAAATGAAATTTTAGTAGTTTCTACCAATAATAAAGATCTTGACGGTGTGTTGAAGTCTGCTTTAAATTACAAATCAATTTCAGTTAGTGAACTTGAATATAACAAAATATACACGGTGCCTGTATTGTTAAAATAATAGTTTTTCATAGTTAATTGTTTGTAGCCGAAGATTTGTAAGTCTTCGGCTTTTTTTTGTTATTGTTTTAAAGTAATATTACGTTATTACGAAATTTATTTTCATTTTTTTAGCCAAAATGAAACAAATTATAATTTATTTCGTTTTAAACATTGATAATTGGTGAAATATTATTTTCTTTGCACCCAATTTATAATTCAAATACAAATAAAATTTTAAAATAGTTTACAATGGCAGACTACAAGATGGACAAAATAGACCTGAAGATAGTTAAAATGCTTCAGGAAAATAGCAAAATAACCAATCTTGATTTATCTAAAAAAATAGGTTTATCCCCTGCTCCTACGTTGGAGAGGGTAAAGAAACTCGAGCAATCTGGTATCATTCAAAGTTATCACGCTAAGGTAGATTCTTCTGCAATAGGTCTGAATGTAAAGACTTTTGTATTAGTTTCACTTGCATGGCAGAAACCGAATGCGCTTGACAACTTCATCACTAAGGTAAAAAATGTACCTGAGATCACAGAATGTTATATCATCACAGGTGATGCAGATTTTTTATTGAAGATAGTATGTAAAGACATTCCTTCATACGAAAAGTTACTTTTCAAAACTTTGTCTCAAATCGAAGAGATCGAAAGATTAAAAACGTTGATGACATTATCAAAAGTGAAAAAGGAAAAAGTACTTCCTTACGACTATGATAATGTAGAAGAATAATATTTTGAATACATCGTACAAACTAAAAAACCGTCATGCTGACTTGATCCGCTGACGGTTTTTTTTATCTAATATATTTAATGAATTCACTCAGCCATGCTTTGGAAATTTTATAAAAACGATCCTGATGTGTGTCATTATGTTTTTGGTACAATGCATTTGGCTACAGAAGCGGCTTATGCACATGTAGATATTGCAAAAAAGTACATTCAACTATCGTCTATTTATGCCGCTGAACTTGATCTAAACGAACAAGCAAAACATAATATGGAACAGTACTTTATGCTAGAAAGTGGTACTTTTTCTGACTTTTTTACATCTAAAAGATTCCAGAAATATGTAAAAGTCGCAAAAAAAGCATTCAACATTGATCTAATGCAGTACAATCTTTGCACACCTTTTTTTATTAATACGCTAATAGCTGAAAAAAACTTAGAAAAGACTTTCTCAGAAGCATTGGATCATTACTTATGGAATTTTGCTATAGCAGAGGGTAAGGATATGAGAGGCGTAGAGAGTTTTGATGATCAAGTAAGAATATTAAAGTCAATTCCACTTGAGACACAGTTAAAGACTTTTAAAGATAGTATGTCTAATGTGGCAAGTCTTAGAAAAAAACTTGAAAACCTGAATGAAATGTATAAAAATGGAGATATGAAACAACTTTATTTGAGTACAAAAAAAAGTATGGGAAAACTAAGGAAACTTATGATATATGATCGAAACATCGTGATGAGCAATCGTATGATAGCAATAAGTCAAGAAAAACCATCCTTTTTTGCTGTTGGTGCTGCTCATTTACCTGGTCCAAAAGGAATATTGACCTTATTAAAAAAACAAGGATTTAGAATAGCACCTGTAAAGTAGAACTCATGGTCTTAATAATTAGGCTTAAAAAAGTCTATTTTAAAAAATTGGCATAAAAACCCTTTGTAGCAATATCTGATTCTGAAATTAAGCTTATGAAATAAATACCTGGAGTTTCTGGAGTAAATTTGATATTTATTACTTTTTCTCCAATAACTGGTGGCGTTATTTTTTGTGTCCATATTTGTTTTCCTGCTGTATCAAAAATTGACAGCGTTATTTCATCTTGATTTGGACTCTGATATTCAACAAGTAAATCTGTTAAAATCATATTTGCTTTTGTAATGGATAACGCACCTCTTGGAGATATCACAGTCTCACAATTATCTTTTAGAAATAATTGTAAAGCTTCGAAGATATTCAGTCTTCCACCTGAGACTGTTTTTCCATCCAAACTATTTTTTTTATCCACACTATTCATCAAAGCATCTTTAATGGCTAAAACAGCGGTTGATGGTGCGTTTTTTATTAGATTTTGAAAATTTTCGCAACCGGATGAATGGAGTAGGGCAGCAGCGGCAGCCACGATTGGTGTAGCTAGAGATGTGCCAGATGCTTCTTTATAACTTCCTTGGGCTGTAGGATATGTTGTTAATATTTTTTCGCCAGGTGCTGAGATATCGACACTCAAAGCTCCATACCCAGTATCCTTTGTTTTTTCGTCAGTTTTATCTGTGCTATTCACAATTAGTAAATATGGACTGCTGCACGTGGATGGAATATCTCCTAGTTCATCTACATTTTCTGGTTCATTAGTAGTGGCTCCAACATTTAATACTCCAGCAGATCCTAATTTGTTATAAAGATTACACCAAACTGAATGGTCTTTTTCGAATCCATTTGCTATCCCACCAGAATAACTTGATATTAATATATTTGCTCCTTTGGTGCCGTTACTTGCGTTATACTTTTGTCTTTCTGAAAGAATAAATTCATATGCTTTTATTACATCAGGCTCTGTGTTTTCAATATTTAAGGGTAATATTTTGATATTCCAGTTGATACTAGTAATTCCTTTCCCATTGTTTCCAGCGGCACCCAACATGCCTATGACATTCGTTCCATGATTTCTGATATCTAATGTATTTGTGTTGTTCTTTATGTTCCATCCATTGACATCATCTTTGTAACCATTATTATCATTGTCAATGCCATCATTTGGGATTTCGTCGGGATTAACATAAATATTTGCTGTGAGATCTTCATGCATTAAATCAAAACCGTCATCTATGACTGCTATAACTATGTCTTTTCCGTCAAAGGTAGTGCCACCTGTTGTGAAATCCCATGCATCAAATGCCTTAATTACATTGAGATAATATTGTTCAGATTGTCTTGGATCATTTGGTTTTTTACGTAATTCTGTATCGTGGCTATATTGAATGTTAACTACACCGCTTTGCTTTTTTAGATGGTCGTACAATGATGTAACATCTTCTCCTTGAATGAAATATATATTTGTATTTGGACCAATAAATTCCCAAGTTGCTTTGTTCGCCCTACTTTGGTTATAGCTTGATATGATAGATTCAAATTTTTTACCTTCATATTCTACTAGTACGCCATTGATTTTGGCAGACTGAGCAGAAAAAATTATTGGTATCAAGCAAAAGAATGCAATTATAAAGTGTTTCATATATTTTTTTATTAAATTTTAAGGTGCTTGTTGATTTAAGATGATTATTAAAATTCTCTTAACTGGCAAAAAAAAACTGATAATGATTCCGAATATGAAGTGTTTTGTAAATTACATCGTATAAACAATTACTTTTATTATAACATCAATGTGATAAAAATGATTTTGAATTCATAAGGATTTGCCACACTTTTAGTTCAATATTAGCTTCGCCATCAAAAAAATAGAATATACGTAAATCTTCATAATACATATAATTATAATACAAATATATATGATTTTATTGTATCGTCGCTAATATTTGCTAGTTTTTTTATTATTACTGTACATATTTACCTGGATTTCTTTACTTATGAATCATTTGTTTGAAATTGATGATTAAATTAAGGTAACTGAGCAATAAAAAAATCATAATTTGGTAAAAATTGAATGTTCTGTGGATAAAAAAGTAATTGCGCAAGCACAAAATTTCTGTCATCATTTGGATTATCATATTTCGACTTACTATTCATGTCAAAATCACCTTGAAAATATCCATAAGCCTTATCGAAATTTGAATTTCCCAGTGTGTTTTCTGGAAAGACAAAGATTTCAAAAAATAGATTATTTATATCATCATTTGGATTGGATGCTTTTATTTTACTATTGGCGTCAAAGTCTCCGGCCCACATTGCATTATAACCACTGTAAACATAACTATTCTGGGCTAATCCTGTGTAGTCATATCCATTATTTTTTGTGGTTCCAAAATCAAAAGTTGGAAATGACATTGAAGTGAAATCAACTAATGTTTGTAATTCAAAAACAGGTAATGCATTCAACGACATAATTCCAAGATGATTACGATGTCTAATACTTACAAAGTATTGATCAATACCAATATCTGGAAATTGTAATGGACTTGTACCGTCGATATCAACAATGTCACCATCTCTTTGCAATAATCCAGACCTAGTAGCAACTACAATTTTATTGTCCAATTTGGATCGTAACTCTACAAATACCCAATCAACAATTGCATTTTGACCACTAATGCCAAAAACGGAATCAGGCATTTCAATCGTCTGAAACCTTGTATATCCACCGCATCCTACATGATGGTATTTATTTCTAATGTCAAAGAAAGTATTTTCAAATTGATAGGGGTCATTGTTTGGGATATATCTTTCACCAGTGAATGGACTATGTCTCAGATTGTCTCTCATAAGTGGTCTTCCATCAGCTGTTGCGTTTCCATTATGTAATAAAGAACCTTCTAGATAAACCCTTATTTTTAATTCCAAATTGGGGAGAACTATTATATAAAGTGTCGCTTTGGAGCATGACATAGCGACATTATCATCACAAACTTGATATTCGAAGTTAATTGGACCTTTGAAGTTTCTATTAGGACTAAAAGTGAAATTTCCTAGATTATCTAAGGTAAAAACCCCATTAGCGTTTGTCATATTTTGAGTAGTTACTATTTGGATATCACCTTCTGCATCAATATCATTTAATAATACATTTCCTATGACAACTTCACCAAAATTTGCAGTGATTAAGTCGTCGTTGGTTACGGTGGTGTTATTTGATTTATTTGCTACTATATTGATGATTTGGTAAGCAATATCACAATTTTCTGGCTCTGAATCAATGCATACTTCATATACTAATGTATCAATACCTAAATATCCGACATTAGGTGTATAAAGTATCTGGCCTGTTGCTGGGTTTATCATCGCAGTCCCATGACTTGGTGGTATTGATATATTCACACTTGAAATATCTAATAAACAACCACCAACTGTAAGGCAAACATCATTCTCTAGAGTAGGAACATATATTTGAGTATTCAAAAAGGTAGTTACATAATCTGTATTCGCTATTACGGTTTTTATTGGTTTTGAAGGATCTATAACTGTAATGTTTAGATAAGAAGTAGGGCAATCTATAGCATTGGGAGGGACACAAATACTAATATCGAAGATATAGGTACCAACACTATCCCCTATAAAATCGTAGCTGCCATCCAAACTGATATTTAAGGAATAATTACTGTTCGTGGGTGTAGATATCTCATTGAATAATGGACCATAGCTAACAGCAGCAGAATTAATATCATTTGTATTAAGGTTACCTAAAGTTAATGTTTCTATATTAGTAAAGTTAATGTCTGGTTTAAAACAATTAATCACAATCAAAGTATCAGTGATAGTGGTATAAGAACATCTATTAGTTGTATCTGTAAAAGTGAAAACTGTCCAACCTATTGCCTTGGTAGTCACTAGACCATTTGTTGTGATCTCTGCGATATTTGGGTGTAAAGATGTCCAAATTCCAGAGGGTGAATTAGAGAAAATTATGGTTTCCCCAATGCAAGTTTCTTGGATGATAGGTAAATCTATAATTGCATTTTGCAATACAGTCATTGGTGGTGAAGGAAAAGACGGACAACCAGCCAAGGATGTAATAATAAATGAAGTTTCACCTGCTGAGATTGCTGTCGCAAGTCCAGAAATCGGTTCAATTGATGCTATGTCTGGATTGGATGAAGTCCAAGTACCACTTGTAGATGAAGTAAATAATGAAGTTTCACCGATACAAATACTATCTGATGCCATCATAATTGATTCTGGTGTAGGGTGGATTGTAATCGGATCTGACGGTAGAGAATTACATCCTGTAGCAGTCTCTGTAAATGTAAAAGTTGCTTGTCCTTCTGAGATTCCAGTGACAATTCCGTTGTCAGTGATTGTGGCAACTGCTGTATTACTACTAGACCACATTCCACCATTTGCAGGAGTTAATTCTGTAGTAAAACCTTCACATATATCCGTATCTCCGATGATATTTACCGTTGCACGGTCAGTCACTGAAAGTGTTAATGTGTTTTCACATCCAGTTAAGTCATCTGTATATAGAAGTTGGACAAATCCAGCACCAGTACCTACTACAAAATTGCCGAAAATAAATGCAATATCACTATCAAGACTTGTCCAAGAACCACCAAAAGCAGGTTGTAGCATCGTAAAAGAACCTACACAAATGTTGGGCATATCTATAGCTAGTTCCGGTTGCGGTAAGATGGTCAATGTATCTGTCGTGGCAGAACAACCGTCTATACTATTTGTATAAGTAAAAGTAGCTTCTCCATTACTAAGTCCCGAAACTATACCAGTACTGAAACCTACATTGGCTATTAAAGGAGCATTACTTACCCATGTGCCATCCATATTGGGGATTAAATTTACGATATCACCTATGCATATTTCTTGTGTATTCAGATTAACTGTTGGGCTGGTATTAATAGTGATAGGTGATAGGGTTTCGGCATAACAACCGGTAGTACTTTGGGTCCAAATAAATGTGCATGTACCACTATTAATTCCTTGGACCAAGCCATCATTATTTACAATTGCTACTGACGGATTATTACTAACCCAAGATCCACCATTGCTTGGCGAAAGTTGGGTAGTGGCGTCTATACAAATGAGATTTGGACCTGTAACACTAGCCTCAGGTACATCATGAATGACCATATGATAAGCATCAGAAATACATCCTGAAATACTGTCTGTAAATATGATATTAGTAGTTCCTGGGTTCAATCCAGCCACTAGACCAGTATCGTTAATGCTTACAAGAAGAGGATCCCATCCTGACCAATACCCAATATCAGAAGTACGTAGTATGGTAGATGAACCAACACATAACTCAGGATTGCCGTCTACAGTTATCTGTGGTATAGGCAAAATATTCAACAAAGAAGATATAACACTACAGCCGGTGGCAAGATCTGTATATGTAAAGAGCACAGAACCAATGCCTTCAGATTGAATTATTCCTTCATTATTGATATTAGCTACGAGTGTATCAGATGTAACCCATATTCCACCCATAGACGGTGTTAATTGGAGTGATTCGCCGAAACATATTGTGTCTATGGCATCACCACCAATAGAAGGAATACCATTAACAGTAATAAACATGGCATCTGAACATGAACCAGTTGTATAAACAAACCCATAAATACCAGCTGAACCTGAATCAAAATTTACTTCAGCATTGCCATTATTTTGGTCAGATATAGTGGCGCCTATGTTATTGCCAATTACTTGAGTCCACATGCCAGATATCGGATTTGAACCTGATAAATTTACAGAAGTACCAGGACAAATAAGTAAATCATCACCTGCTGATGGTTTATTTTCTGCATAGATGATCAATGAATCTCTACATCCAAGTCCATCAGTTGCTATGATTTTATAATCACCAGATTGTGAGCTAATTGCTGGTGAAATAGCTATGTCTTCAGTATTTGATTGAAAATTATTTGGACCAGACCATTCATATACTAAAGGCAATTGGCAATTACTTGTTTGAATTGTAACATTTATTTCTATACCTGAATTGCAGCTTACATTTGGTATATCGATGAATGCAGGTAAAGGCGGATTAATTTGGTTTTCGGTGGATAAATAAATATTGGGACTATTGGTAAGATTGAAATCATTACTACAATCCAAAAAACCCATACCAGGTTCAAGTGGTCCAGGATCAATACCATTTCTAAAGATTCGGATATTTTGACCGCAATTAGTGATATTATCCAAGTATAAACTAAAAAGTTTGACAGTATCTCCAGTGTTTAGATCATTATAGCGCGAAGTGTCATCCATAGAAGGTGAGAAAATGTAGAAATCTGATTCTGGCATTATTTCAGGAGCATTAATAACACTATTGATGTTCCAGTTGACTGGTTCTATACCATCATAAAACTCATTATTAAGCAAAGGGGAATAACTTCTTGCAACATCTATAATTGTGCCAGCAGGTACAACAATAGTATATTGAGTATATTCCTGTATTCTATCTTGTGGATCAATAGCATTACCTGAATCAACAATCAGAAACGCATCATACCAGCAGGAATCAATATTGTATTTCAATTGATATTTGACACCATTTACCTGACTTTTTAATTGGAAAGAAATCAGGAAAAGTGACATTAAAAACATTGATTTTACTGCACCCAAAATCAATTTGTACACTGTCACATTTAACTATTTAGTTTGTTTAAAAACTAATGCTATAAAAAACCATCACTTGGTAAGGTCAAAGATATAAAACTCTCTGATAATACCAATAATTAAATATTATTATTTTTTAGATATTATATTAAATCTAATTGAAATATAATGGAAAAGACTTCATTTTTAACAATCAATTATATTTACAGCCGTTGCTAATCCACCTTCTGAAGTTTCTTTATATTTTCTATTCATATCCACCGCAGTTTCCCACATGGTTTGAATGACGTTATCTAAAGGGACTTTTACATCGATAGGATTTCTGTCAATAGCAATAGAAGCAGCATTTATGGCTTTGATCGCACCCATAGAATTTCGCTCAATGCAAGGTACCTGTACTAATCCACCTATAGGGTCACAAGTCATACCTAAATGATGTTCCATAGCAACTTCTGCAGCTATTGTACATTGGTCAGGTGTGCCACATAGCAATTCTGTAAGTCCAGCTGCTGCCATTGCAGAAGATACACCTATCTCAGCTTGACATCCACCCATCGCTGCTGAAATAGTAGATCCTTTTTTGAATATACTACCTATTTCGCCAGCTGTACATAAGAAACGGACGATTTCATTTTCACCAGCATCTTTATTTATAAAACACAAATAATAAAGTAGTACAGCAGGGATTACGCCGGCACTTCCATTTGTAGGAGCAGTTACGACTCTTCCAAAAGAAGCATTGACTTCATTGACACCAATAGCAAAACTGCCTACCCATTTTAAAATATCCTGAAAACCTGAATTTTGATTTCTTAGTGATGCTACCCAACCTTCTTTATTGATATAATCTTTACAGTTCAATAATTTTTTGGTGACTTCGGCAGATCTTCTTTTCACTTTGAGCGAGCCAGGGAGCAGGCCTTCTGTATGACAACCGATGTACATACTTTCGAGCATTACGTCCCATATTTTTAAAATATCTGTTTTAATTTCATCCATCGACCTGTCTATCAACTCATTATCAAGAACTATGTCAGATATAGATTTATTTTGTTTTTTGCAATAGTCAAGTAATTCGATTGAATTTGAAATGGGAAATGGATGTTCTTTTTGTTCTCCTACAGCAGATAAATCTTCTCCTTCTCTGATAATAAATCCACCACCGACAGAATAATAAACTTCTGAATAAACATCTCCATTTGGTTGGGCCAATCTAAACATCATGCCATTGGCGTGGTAATGGAGAAATTCTTTTTCGAAAATGATGCTTTCTTTTACATTAAAATTTAGCTGTAAATCATTCGAAACGGGTAGGGTAGAAGTGTTTGTTATTTTTTCAATAATATCGGAAATTGCTGTAGTATCCACTGTCACGGGATCATAATTGCAAAGTCCCATAATGATGGCAAGATCTGTGGCGTGTCCTTTTCCTGTCAGAGAAAGTGATCCATAAAGTGATACTGATATTTTTGAATCAGCATTGATTTTATTGTCTGATAAACAGCGATTTATAAACTGACTTGCTGCCTTCCAAGGTCCTAGTGTGTGTGAAGATGAAGGACCAACCCCTATCTTAAAAACATCAAAGATGCTAATATATTCCATGATTATTGTGGCTAAAATGATAATAAAATTTACAAGATATCTTGGGTTATAAATTATAACTTATCAATACCATAAATATTGTTTTCTACCAATTGACAAATAATATGTCCAACTAATATGTGAGATTCTTGGATTCTAGGTGTATTTGACGATGGGATTTTTACCATAAAATCGCAAATGTCATTCATATCACCTCCGGATAAACCAGTCATTCCGATAGTGACCATACTTTTAGATTTTGCTGCTTTAACAGCATTTAGGATATTAGTTGAATTTCCACTTGTGCTCAATGCAATCAAGACGTCACCATCACTACCAATACCTTCAATCATTCTTGAATAAATAACATCAAACCCATAATCATTTCCTACAGCTGTGAGATATGAAGTATTCACATGTAGTGCTTCGGCTGGCAAAGCAGGTCTATTTATTTTAAATCTTCCTGAAAATTCTGCTGCAATATGCTGAGCATCAGCGGCACTACCTCCGTTGCCACAAAGTAAGACTTTGCGGCCATTCTTAAATGCATTTGTGATTGAGTTACAAATATTCTCAATGATCACAATATTAGAAGCATCTGCTAGAAATGATTGTTTTACCTCAATGGATTCTTGGATGATGGAACTTATGGCATTCAATGGTTAAGATTTTGTGCAAAAGTAATCTATTATTTCGATTCTTCAAATGGTAATAATTGCTTCAGTAAATTGTTGCCATCCAAGTTTTTGTTTCTCTATTTTGATTTCCTGATTAAATTTGTCCAAGTCAAGCTCCAAAATATTGACCATTGCAGCTGCAATACTTTCAGGTGTAGGATCGCAAACAATACCTAAAGATTCGGGTACTAAATCTGGCAATGCACCTACGTTAGTAACAATCATTGGTACTTCAAAATGATAGGCCAAAGGTGTTACGCCACTTTGAGTAGCGCTTCTATAAGGCTGAATGACACAATCGCTAGCACTAAAATATTGTGCCACTTCACCATCATTTATGTAATGCGTTCGTGATATGATATTTTCTTTAGATGAAGATGCCGAGATTTGGCTAACTATCTCAGATTCATCAGCATAAAATTCCCCTGCAATAACTAGTGTGATATTTTTGTTTTGTGGTATAAAATGTAAAGCATCAATCAGCATGTCAAGTCCTTTATATTTTCTGATAAAGCCAAAAAATAGAAATATAAAACGGTCCGCAGGTAAATTTAATAGTGTTCTAGCTTCGTTTTTGTCTATCTTAGTTCCGAAATTGTCAATTAGTGGATGATTTACAAGTTTAGCCGGTTTCTTGGTGAATGAAAGTAATTCATGTTTTACATGTTGGCTCATAGTTATGAACTTATCAACGCTATCAGTGAAATATTTAGACAAAAATCGATCACCAAATCTTTTTTCGTGTGGCAAGATGTTATCAATTAACGCAACAATTGCGGTTTTTTTATTCCTTCTCGCTATTCTACAAATTGTTCCCAAGCAAGGTGCCATAAACGGTAGCCAATACCTTACAATTATGATATCAGCGTTTTCCTTTTCTAGTTGGAATCCTACTTTTAACCAATTGAATGGATTTATAGAATTGATACAGACTTTTATATTTAAATCTTTAGGTGATTCGCTATCCGAATATTGTGTCGTGCCAGGAAATAGAAAATTAGGATATTGCAGTGAAAATGTATAGATCAGGGTTTCATGTCCTTCTTCTGTAAATTGTCTCGCTAGTCTCTCATCGAAAGAAGCTAAACCTCCTCTAAGTGGAAATGCTGGACCAATAATTACTATTTTGCTCAATATCTTGAAATTTATATATGACAGCAAATATAATATGTTTGGTGAATTTTAAAGAAAAATTGGGACAAAAGGTTGTATAATTCCTATTTTTTAAATATTATCTGAATTGGTGAAAGATTGATTTTAGTGTAAGATTAACAGCATATTTTGAACCATTATAATCAAGAATGAGTTGTTTCTTTGTATAATATAAAAGATCACGATGAAATTCATATTTTTATTTGCCTTTAGTATTCTAGGTACAGCAGTATTCGGTCAGTTAAAAGAAGCAACTCAAAATGCGGTCCCGACAGATGTAAAATCAAAAGAAAAGAAGGAAGTTTTTAACTCTCCAGCCGCTTTAGCAAAGTCGAAAGCAAAAAAAATGAAAACTAGTCTTAACTTAACTGATAAGCAAGAAGCAAGTATATATAATGTTTTTTTTAAATACGAAACGGATACTGAAAAAGTACAAAAAAGTAAATTATCAAAAAAAGAAAAATTCACTAAGTTAAACGCACTAAGTAGAGACAGACAAAAACAAATGCAGCAAATCCTCACAAAAGAGCAATACCACGATTACATTATGTCGTTCCCATAGATGTATGGATATTCAAAGAATGTTTTCTATTAATAGATTAATTTTCTTTGATTTTCTATTTCTTTATCTTCAATATACTCATCAAAAGTCTTCAATTTATCTAAGAATCCTTTAGGTCCTAATTCGATCACTCTATTGGCTATTGTTTGTGTGAATGTATGGTCACGAGATGTGAATAATACATTTCCAGCAAAATTTATTAAGGCATTGTTAAGTGTAGTGATCGTCTCTAGATCTAGGTGATTGGTAGGTTCGTCGAGCATGAGTACATTTGCTTCAGTAAGCATCATACGAGATATCATACATCTTACTTTTTCACCTCCTGAAAGTACATTTGACATTTTGAATGTTTCTTCACCTGAGAATAACATTTTTCCAAGAAAACCACGAATATAAGCTTCGTCTTTTTCTTTAGAATATTGTCTCAACCAGTCGATAAGATTCATTGGCTCTGATGCAAAAAATGACTCATTTTCATTGGGAAGATAAGATGCTGTGATGGTTTGTCCCCATTCTATCAGTCCCGAGTCAGGTTTGATTTCTCCAGCCAAAATCTGGAAAAAAGCAGTGGTTGCAAGACTGTTTTTTGAGATAAAGGTAATTTTATCATCTTTATCTACATTAAAACTTAAGTTTTTGATCAGTTGCTCCCCATTCACACTATAATTAAGCTCTTTGATGGACAAAATTTCTTTTCCTGCTTCACGAGCTTGTTTATAGATAATACCAGGATATTTTCTAGAAGATGGTTTGATATCTTCAATATTAATTTTTTCAAGCATTTTTTTACGAGAAGTCGCTTGTTTTGACTTGGACGCATTTGCGCTAAACCTATCGATAAACGCTTGAAGTTCTTTTACTTTTTCTTCAGCTTTTTTATTTGCATTTTGTTTTTGTCTCAATGCAAGCTGACTCGATTCGTACCAGAATGTATAGTTACCTGTGTATAGATTTATTTTGCTAAAATCAATATCCGCTATATGTGTACAAACGGTATCCAAAAAGTGCCTGTCGTGAGAAACAACTAGAACTGTATTCTTAAAATCAAGTAAAAAATCTTCCAACCAACTCACCGTATGAAGATCCAAATCGTTGGTAGGTTCATCGAGTATTAATACATCAGGATTTCCAAATAATGCTTGAGCTAACAAAACCCTTACCTTTTGATTTCCATCAAGATCTTTTACTAGTTTGTAATGTTCACTTTCAGCTATTCCTATTCCACTAAGTAGATTCGCAGCAGATGATTCTGCATTCCAACCATCCATCTCTGCAAATTCTTCTTCGAGTTCAGATGCCTTAATACCATCAGCTTCAGAAAAATCTTCCTTTAGGTAAATTGCATCTTTTTCTTGCATGATTTTCCATAGCTTTTGGTGACCCATGAGCACGGTATTGAGTACAGTTACTTCATTAAATTCGAAATGATTTTGTTTCAAAACAGCCATCCTTTTGCCTGGTTCAAGATGGACACTACCTTTATTAGCTTCAATATCTCCAGAAAGGATTTTCATAAAAGTAGATTTTCCAGCTCCGTTGGCACCTATGATACCGTAACAATTACCTTCTTTGAAAGTAACATTAACTTCATCAAAAAGAACTCTTTTGCCGTATTGGAGTGAAATATTTTGGGTAGAAAGCATTATGATTTGAATTTGACCGCAAAGGTACATTTTTTTATAAAATATCCATTCATTGATTACAAAACTAGTATTTGTATTGTCAAGATCCCATTTTTAAGGTTAAATTTTAATTGCCTTTTAATAAATAAATCTAGATTTTAAGCTATATTTTGAAAGAAAACTTGGATGATATATAAGGTGTCTTGCGTAAAATGATTACTTTTGTATGAAAGATTTGAATAATCGATACAACAAATAAATTGAATTCTGAATCATCCAATTTGTTTTTATTCTACGTCTATCTGTGGTTCAAAATGGAATATTGACATAAGAATAATGAAATTCAAATATGAGAATAAGAATGTTATTAAATGCAAAATTTGATTAAAAAGCGATATTTTATTAAGTTAAGTAACTATAGAACTATTGTTTTATTGGTAATCTCTATATTTTATGGCAGTAGTTTGTATTGTCAAGAATATAAAGATGTAAAAAATATCACAATAAAAGATGGATTACCATCCAATGTTGTCTATGGGATAAAACAAGATTCAAAAGGATTTATATGGGCAACGACTAATAAAGGAGTAGTAAGGTATGATGGCAGAAAATTCAAATTATACACTGTAGAAGACGGTTTGCCTTCAAATGATAATTTTGTGATGTTGCTCGACAGTAAAGACAATGTATGGTTGTATTCTTTTAAAGCTGTGTGTAAGATTGGGAATGATGGTGTGATAAAAACTTATGTGGAAACAAATTCTAACTTTAGCTATTTCATTATAAATGAATTAGATGAAGTATTTTTTAGGGTCAAAAGAATGAAATCAAAAGTTTTAAGTAATTATGATCATTATAAAATCAAAAATGATACAGTTATTGAAACCGACTTTACTAAATTACAAGCCATATGTGAAAATTATTCTGTTTTTTTATATAATAATAAATTATCATACAGCTCTTATGACAAGTCATTAGGTCTAAGTTACAACAGTATTATGGAAAATAACACTATGGATGAAATTCAGAATAACACAAATTTATTTCCTGATTTGGAGATTACTCATAAATTTCCAATTATCGGTGAATATATTACTATTAATGACTCCATTTCATTATTGATGAGTTCAAATAACTATAGAATCTACAAATGTAATAAACCACAACAAGAAATGGAATTCCCATTTGGGATAAAAAAGTTTACGATTGGCAATACATATTTATATAAAAATGATGTTTTAGTCCTATTTGATAAAGGGATTTACAAACTTAATTTAAATAAAGGAGGGAATGGTGTTTTTGAACCATTTATAGACATTCCACAATCAACTGGAATTTTGTTTGATAATGATGGAAGTTTTTGGGTCTCCACATTAGGCGAAGGTATATATAAAATTACTAAGCAAATCGCTCATTCAGAAAATCAACTATTGGACATTATTGAAGAAAGGCGGATTATTAAGCTTTCAGGTCATAAAAACGAAAAGTTATGGTTTGTCAATTCAAGCAATGAAACAAAGGAATATTATACTAATAGGAGTTACCCTTCATTAGGATTGAGTGACCTTAGATTTATTGAAAACGATGGGGAAAAGATATTTTATGGTGGCAGTAATGCTTTTTATATTGATAATAAGATTATTGTCCAATTTGGATTTAAATCTATATCCATAAAAGATGAAACAATATTAATTTCTTCGACTTTTGGTTTGAATTTTTTATATAAAAATAGTACTTACATACCCAAGTATAAAAATCAATATCTTTATGCAGATATTGAAGGTAGGATGACTGCAATTTTACTTTTTGATGACTTTTTTTACAGCGGTAACGAAAATGGACTTTTTTATGGAAGGAGGAATTCCAAGTCTTTATTGCCAATTTGTTTATCAGATAGTGAAACAAACATTACTGTTAATGGAATATTAAAATCTTCTGATGGATTAATCTGGGTATCCACTGAAGGATATGGTGTTTTTGTTTTGAAAGATAATGTTCCGATTAAACATTTTAATAAAGAAATACTTGATTTGAATATTCATTCTATGAGAATTGATAATAGGAATAATATTTGGTTGTCTACAAGATTGGGTTTAAATAAAATCGAAAAATCTGGAAATGATTATCGCATAAGCTGTATTACAAGTTACCATGGATTACCTAGTAATTATATAAACGATACTTATTGTTACGATGATATCCTTTATGTAGGGACGGACGAAGGGTTAGTAAAACTAAATTTAACCGATTTTGAACAGGAAGATTTTAATAGGGCCCCTCCGGTATATATTCTAAAAAGTAATTTAAAAAGTAGTGGCAAAAGAAAAAATATTAATTTAAATCAAGATGGTGTTTTCGATTTCAACCAAAATACATTTAGTTTTGAGTATACTGGGATTTCACACAGAAGTAACGGGGATATCACTTTTGAATACAGATTGCTTCCCAATATTGCCAATTGGAATGCTACATCAAATGATAATATTACTTTCAATTCGCTCGCTCCAGGCAAATACACATTCGAAGTTAGAGCAATAAATGCCATTGGAATAAGAAGCCAAACGCCCGCTTCTTATTCATTTGTAATCAATAAACATTACACTCAGACTACGTGGTTTTTTATATTAATAGCCACTATTTTGGTCGCTTTATCCGTTCTGGTGGTTTCAACTTATTTTAGATACAAAAGAAAAAGATTTGAAGAAGCTAATAAAACTCAGAAAACTATCAGTGAGTTGAGACTAAAATCTCTTCAATCTCAGATGAACCCTCACTTTATTTTTAATTCACTTAACGCTATACAGCAGTTTATAAATGTCGAAAACAGAAGAGCAGCCAATGACTACTTGGCGCGTTTTGCCAGGTTGATGCGTTTATATTTAGGAGGTTCAGAAAATCAGTTTATATCTCTAGAACAAGAAATGGAAGTGATTAGGCTTTATTGTCAGTTGGAGCATCTTAGATTTGCAGATAAATATGAGTACGAAATCAAGATTCAACCCGGATTAGACTTGTCACAAGTCAAAGTCCCTGCAATGTTACTTCAACCTCATGTCGAGAATGCCATCCGTCATGGCTTAGTACCTTCAGGAAAGGATGATAATTTTTTGCTTATTGAAGTTTACAAATTAGGTGAAGGGATTTTATGTTCTATAAAGGATAATGGTGTTGGCAGATCAAAATCACTTGAGTTAAAGATGTATAAACAAGAAAGACATAGATCATTGGGCAATAAAATTTCTAAAGAGAGGTTAGAAGTAATAAGGGATTTGAAGTTGGCAAATATTATAGAAACTATAGACGACGTAATATGTGACAACATAATTTGTGGGACAGAAGTAAGAATATTTATAGGTTTTTAAAATATATTTTAATTTTACAAGGTGAGAAGGTGCAAATTTCTTCAATTAATAATTAAGGCAACGGTATGAATTCTGAAAAACTCAAAACGGTTATAATTGATGACGAAAAGCCAGGTAGAGATAATCTAAAGGCAATACTAGCTGATTATTTTGATGATATTCAAGTGATTGGCGAAGCTGATGACTTGAATTCTTCCATTCAATTATTAGAAAGAGAAAACCCAGATTTGGTCTTTTTGGATATTGAACTTGGTTTGAATACGGGAATTGAGTTATTGAGTTTGGTGAAAAATCCAAGCTTTGAGGTTGTTTTTATAACAGCCTATGAAGATTACGCAGCCAAGGCTTTTAGAACAATTGCAACCGATTATCTTTTAAAACCTATTGATATAGACGAGTTACGCGAAGCTATCCTCAAAGTCAAGCAAAAGATCTTTGCAAAAGTATCTCAGAAGCTGATGCTCGAAAGTGCTACTGTAAGTAATATCTCAGATAATGGTGGAAATTTAAAAATCAGTAGTACTGACGGGATTGAAATTATCCCTTTTAAGGATATTCTCTACCTTAAATCAATAAACTACTACACTAATATCATTTTGGTAAATGGTAAGGAAATCATAACTTCAAAACATTTGAAGGATTATGAAGAACAACTTAAAAATAATAAATTTTTCAGAATTCATAATTCCTACATAATCAACACAGAATATCTACAAAATATAGCAATGAAGGAAGGTTTTTTTGCAAATTTGGTGGATGGTACATCCATTAAAATTTCAAGAAGAAGAAAAGATGAATTTTTGAATTTTTTAAATTCATAGCACAAAGATAGACTTGCTTTATGTCAAAATTTACCGAATTCTGACTCATTTCCACCGAATTCTGATTTTGACCATACTTACTAAAATCTAATTATTATTTTTGGGTTGTACTTTGACCCTTTGATTATGTTTAAGTAAGTTGTTTAGACACCAAGACTTACCAATGCAAACTATTTTTAATCCAACCCACTTTTTGTGGTTATCTGATGTCAATAGTACCCGTTGTTAAAAAAAAAATACCTGTACACAATACAGGTATTTTTTTTTGATGAATCTGAGATAAATTTTTACTTGGCATAGTTTAAAAATTCAGCCTTTCTATGCTCATCTTGAAATTTGCCTGAATAGGACGCCGTTACAGTACTACTGTTAATATCCTGAATACCTCGAGATGACACACATAAATGCGTTGCTTCTATATAAACTGCCACGTCATCAGATTCTAAAACTCTTTTTAACTCTTCAGCAATTTGAACTGTTAGACGTTCTTGGACTTGGGGCCTTTTAGCGTAAAACTGAACAATTCTATTTAGTTTTGACAATCCGATCACTTTTCCAGAAGATATATATGCTACATGAGCCTTTCCAATAATTGGAACAAAATGATGTTCACAATTAGAATAGAAAGTTATATCTTTCTCTACAAGCATTTCAGAATACTTGTATTTATTATCAAATAGTTTTACATCAGGTTTATTAGCAGGATTGAGACCACTGAAAATTTCTTTGACATACATTTTGGCTACTCTATGCGGAGTCCCTTTGAGACTATCATCCTTTAAATCCAATCCTAGAATGTCCATGATACTCCTGAAATGATTCTCGATCGCACTGATTTTGTCTGCGTCACTCATGTCAAATGCTCCTTCTTTCATTGGTGTATCAAAGCTAGTTAAAATATGATCATCACCTTCAGCATCATAATCGACTTGCGTTTTACTTGCATTTAATTGCTCATAATCATTATCCATTAAATCGAAATGCTGTACATTAAATTCTGACTGGTTAAACATTATATTTTGATTTAGTATCATAGCATAACATCAATTTATATTTATTGTTTAAGTAATTGGTCATTTATGTTAAACAAAATATTCTAGATACTAATGTGGCCAATTGAATTGGTTATCATTTTAAAAAAATAATGCATTAAAACTAAGCTTGAATATATTTCTACTTTTAATTTTAAAGTGACATAAATCATAATTTTAGATGATTATTTTTAAGTTATTTCGTAATTTTTAGTATATTTTTGTATATTATAATTTCTAAACAATTTAATCTGATATTTATGCTTAAAATTCTTTGTCCAACCGACTTTTCACAAAATTCCAAGTTTGCAATCGAGTATGCAATTGATTTGAGCAATGCTTTGCAGGCTAAATTATACTTTGCAACTTCATTCAAAGTACCTACCATTGCTGGTAGTTTGAGATCACTAGACGAAAAAATTCGAACTGCCCTTGAGGAAGATCTTTTGACTTTCGTATCAGAATTTAGTGATTTAATAAAAACAGGCATAGAACCATCTGTGGCAGTACTGGAGGGAAATACCACAGATTCATTATTACTCTACAGTAAATATGCTGAAATCAATCTTATCGTTATTGGGACTTTAGGGAGTTCAGCAATTGCAAATATGGTGACAGGAAGTATTACAAAAAAAATGTTTGAGAAAAGTACTATTCCAGTGCTAGCTATACCGTCAACCACTCGTTATAATATGACTTCCAATAGATTTCTATTAAGTTTGGACTCAAATGGTATTGGTAATAAATCTTCTATAGAATTATTGAGAAAATTGAAGTCTTTGCCTGATACTACAATTGATGTTTTTCACATGTCGACAAAAGACGAGAATGTATCTTTGGATCCCAAATCAGGTGAATTAGCAGGTATTGTAAATGAAATTATCAATGTAGAAGGCATAGATGTTGTGAAAGAAATAAAATATTTTGTTGACACAAATGATATCGGCATATTGATTATGGTAGGAAGAAAACATAGTTTCTGGGAAAGGTTATTTTTGGAAACGAATACCACAGCAGAATTATTTAGTACAAATGTGCCGATATTGATTTTGCCAGAATAAAAGAGTATGTTTAAAAATTTTCTTAGTTGCTAATCAATAGGTTATAGTTCTGACGA
>DAOLFJ010000338.1:0-4858 GCA_035326365.1 Saprospiraceae bacterium
ACAAATGGTATTAGTGCCAGCAATAGCTGCTGTTGGCAAAGCATTTACGGTAACTGTTCTACTTGATGTAGCAGTACAACCTTGTGCATTGGTAACCGTTACAATATAAGTTGTAGTAGCAGTAGGGCTTACCGTGATGGCTGCTGTTGTAGCCGCATTGCTCCAAACATATGAAGTACCTCCACTTGCTGTTAATGTCGTGCTTGATCCTGTACATATCGTATTTGTACCAGAAATTGCAGCTGTCGGCAATGCATTTACAGTGACCGTTCTATTTGCAGTAGCAGTACATCCTGATGATTCTGTTACTGTAATGGTGTACGTGGTTGTAGTAGATGGTGTGACTGTGATAGCTGCTGTTGTTGCTCCTGTACTCCACAAATAAGTACCACCACCCGTTGCTGTCAAAGTCGTAGAAACCCCTTGGCAAATTGTGTTTGTACCAGTAACTGACGCAGAAACTACATTAGTACAACTGAATAAACCACAGAAATCTGCAAACATAAAATCATGTAATTGACCTGTTCCAAGGGTCGCAGATCTTGCTATGATGGAGCCTTCCATATCATTAATTCCTGTTTTTACGACATTTTGATTTGGCGCCATGATACTACCAAAAATCAATGAATTACCACTAATAGTAACCGTATTTACAGTACTTCCATAAAAATTCCAGATTATGTAAGGAGCATTAGAACTTGCTACTAATCCAGTAATATTCGTATTATTCCAATTAAAATTAGCTGTCACAGGTACGTTGATGACCAATACTTTTGTCGCTGATGGTTGTGCATTTGTTTCAAAATTCCATTCAGAAATATTATTGATAGAACTTGTAGTTAAGTTTAAATAATTATATCCAGTGACAAGATCTTTTATCCTGATAGGTTGTGCAGAAGAAACAATATTATTTGTTATCGCGACATTCGAAGTATTATAAAGCTGCACATTATTAGTACGCGCACCCAATGACAATGAATTTGCATTAAAATAGCTGAATAAGTTATCAAAATCATATCCTACAGTCTGAAAAACAGCAGGTAATGGTGTCTGATCAATAGTTGTTTCTATCCTTAAACTATTATTATAATTTGTACCAAAAGGGAAAACTTGTGTACTACTATTATTTCCATTATCACTTGAAGCCAGATTAGTATTATTACCTATATGAAGGTATCTATTGGATAAAACGCCCAAATACCCACTTGTAAAATTAATACCACCACGTATCATCATACCAGTAGATACACTACCATCCCCAGGGAATATATAGGTACCAGTATTATCCATATTTACTTCTACTTTTCCGCCAGAAGAATTAATATTAAGATTTCCTCCTGCTGCAAGCGGACCATGAACGTGGGTACTTCCATTAAAAGTGACATCACCTAATGTTAAAACTTGAAAATTATCAAAACTGAAATCTTGTTTTGTCACTGTATTACTTACTGCACCCCAATACCCACATGTAGAGATTTTTGACCTACGTCTGAAATAAGTAGTTTGATAAATAAATCCAGGATCATAAGTAAGACTAGTAGCGCCACTTATCTGAACCCAATTAATATTGTTGTTGCTATATTCCCATTGATACTGAATTGTACCAGCATTTCCAGATGCTGCACTGACACTAGATATGATGCCAGGATTGTAATTAGTACATGAGACCTCATTACCTGAAATAATTCCGCCATTGGTTGTGTTGGCACAATTACAGAATGGGTCTTGTGCATCTATGAGTCCATTGTTGTCATCATCGATACCATTATCACAGATTTCCTGACATCCTGATGTTGCCATACTTACAGTAGATGTGGCAGCACTGACACAGCCCGTTATTTTAACAAATGAAACATCATCTATATACAAAATAGAAGGTGTGCTACTCGTGAATGCAAGTTGTAGCCATGAGGCATTGGGTGGCGCCACCATTGTAACGGTATACTGAGTATATGTCGATGTAGAAATTCTTGTACTTTGGTATTGAGTCACATCTGCCCAAGATGCATTCATAAATTTATAGTCAAACGAAGAAAAAACATTTGGATTTAAGGCCTTGCCCCAAAAATTTATCGTAATAAGTTCACCAGGCGTAACTGCAATATCTTGACCAAATCCGCCCCAATAATCAATTGTATTTACTTTAGCAGCCTTAGAACCTGACCTGACTTCTCCTGCTACCGTCGTCACACTCGAGTGTCCCCAATCTGTCCAATTTTGAAAATTTGTAGCAGATTCAAAACCTGGATTCAAAACAAGATTGCCTGAAGGAGACGATGTACAGCTGACGGTATAATTTGTTGTTGTAGAAGGATTTACAGTGATCGAAGTTGTTGTTTCTCCTGTACTCCATACCACATTACCTGTACATCCAGAAACAGTCAAAGTAGTATTTGTACCTGGACATATCGTAGGACTATTGACAGAGATACTACTTGCTGCGGTATAACTAATGACCATTTCATCCAATGACCAACAGCTTCCACTAGATACCACCCATTTTATCCTTGCCGTATTTCCACTTGTAATAGTAGCTGTAGAAGTTGGTGAATTAACATTAGAAAAAGAAACATTTCCTGAGAGAACCGACCATGTACCTGTATAGCCTGCTGGAGGTGTATTGGCATTTAAGTTAAAGAAATTTGAACATAGTCTCTGATCGGGACCTGCATCCGAATATGAACCTGTACTAATCTCTGTTACACAAATATCATCTAAAACGATACCATGTGTATTATCATAACTCGTAAAATAAAAATCAGACCAATCAAATCCATTTTCTGGTATGGTGATGGTAAATGAATACCTTTGCCAGTTCAGGTTATTCCACGATGTACTAGCTGGTGCCATTAACTCTACGTGTGAATAATATGGGTCAGGAACGCCCACATCACTTCCCGTCCCAAATTCAAGCGCAAATGGGGCGTTACTTTGCGTAGTTGTGTTACTATAGGCAGCTGCCCATACACTAAATTGATAGGTTTTACCACAAGATAATTTACCAATATTTTGCAGAGCAGATAGACAAAATCCTGCCCCTTTCAAATATATCATATGTGTTCCACTACGAGGATTACCTGCTGTACCAGTTTTTTTAAGATAAAATGCGCCAGTAAAATTAGTAGTACTTGTAGGATTTGTGCCATATCTACTAGCCCATCCTTCGGGATTAGTGACACCTTCTATCAATAAAGCTGGTGTACCTTGAAATGTCAAATTAAAATTAGTGGCATTTCCTTCTGCTTCCAAATCACCATTAACATTTATTGGGTCGATACACGCCGTACTGCAGCCAGTAGTATTTGTCAATACAATATTATCAAAAGCAGAACATCCGTCTTTAGTCACTGTCCATCTTCCAGTGCCCGTACTTCCAGCTGGTACTATGGCAGTAATTGAATTGCTGTAAATATCGCCATTAGCAATAATATTTCCTGAGATGACACTCCATACGCCTGTTTCGCCAGGGTTTAGTGCATTTGCTTGTAGACTGAAGGCGGCATTATTACATTGGGTAACATCTGGTCCAGCATTTGCTACAACGCCACAGTCAGGATCTGCACAATCTGTCAATCCATCTCCGTCATCATCTACACCGTTACCACATATTTCCACACATCCAACTGATCTTAAATAAGTACCAGGTATCACCTCCCAATTTGTAATAGTAGGCGTCTCCCATGATACCAAAAAGTGATCACCACCGCCACCTTCTTTATGCAATAACTCAATATAATAGTTTTGACCAGCAATAAGATATATCTCAGCAGATGTTTGTGATGGAAATTTAGTATATTCATTTACTCCAGTCCAAGCAGAGACTGATGCAATTAGCACTTTATTGTTGGGATTTGCATCTGTACTTAAATATAATTCACCTTGATCATCAGATGTAAGGTTAAACAAATAATAGCCAGATAAAGGAGGCGTTAAATATCCTCTAGCTCTACTTCCATAATTGTCTGCAATATTGGCTCCACCAGTAAAACTTGTTATTTGTGAAGATTGCGAAGGATTATTAGGATAATTTACGTTTGATGTCAAGTCAGAAATGCTTGTACCATTGACATTTAGCCATCTTTCTAATAAGATACTTCCTGTCCCACAATATGAAAAACAATCATGATCCGCACCATCAATCAGACCATCGCCATCATCATCGATGCCATTATTACATATCTCTGTAGCTGCGAATGTGATGATAACTCTACCGCTTCCACCATTACCACCTACTGTATTTGTGGATGTCCTATACGATCCACCACCACCACCACCAGGTGCTGTTCCAGCGAGACCATTACCATTTGTACTCGTTCTCCCATCACCACCATTTCCGCCATTAGTAGGTGCTATACCTCCTGTAGCACCAGAACCTGCATTTCCATTTCCATAAGAACTTGCCGATGAACCACCGCCACCAGCATTAGGAGAAACGCCATTGGCACCATTACCTCCACTAAACTTTATACTTCCAATACCCGATGCTGCGCTACCTCCTGCAGCACCAGCAACAGTATTATTTGCAACACTATTTCCACCTTTTGCCAAAACAAAGGCATTTCCTACGGTATTAATCGACACCCAAGAATCACCACCAGCTGCTGTCGTAGTAGCTCCTGCTCCAACTGTTACCGTATAAGTTTCACCTGGAGTCACCGCAAGGGTGTGTCTAGAAAAGGCACCACCACCACCTCCACCATAGGCATTACTACCTGATGTCCGAGATCCGCCACGGCCACCACCACCCCAAGTATCTACCGTTATTGTAGTAACACCAGCGGGAACAGTAAATGTATACGTACCAGCCGTGTTGAAGGTCTGCGTGGTTGCTACAGGTGGGTTATCTAAAAGTGAAGTG
>DAOLFJ010000339.1:0-4851 GCA_035326365.1 Saprospiraceae bacterium
AACCTGAAAGGGTAATGGCTATACCACCGTCAGTTGTACATCTTGTACCGCCACCCGAAACAGTGAAGACTGTTGGTGATGGATTGACAGTAATGGTAAAGGTAATCGGATTTCCTGTACAAGTTATTCCTCCATTGGTAATTGATGGTGTTACGGTGATTGTTGCTACTACCGGTGTTGTTCCAGTATTTATTGCTGTAAATGCAGCTATGTTTCCTGTACCCATTGCTGCGAGACCTATGGTTGGAGTATTGTTCGTCCAGTTAAATACCACGCCTTGTGGTGTGCCAGAAAACGAAACTGAAGCGGTTTGTAAACCATTACAAACTGATTGATTAGCCACTGGATTTACAGTTGCACTTACGTCAACAATGCCATCACAATTATCATCAATACCATTACATAGTTCGGTCGCTCCTGGATTAATATTTACATTATTATCATCACAATCTGTATTATTTAGGACAAAACCTATTCCACAAACATCACAAAAAACCATGGTGCTATCAGGCGTGCCGTAAGTGTCACCGTCAAAATCATAATAACAAGTTACCACGTCTCCTTGTAAACTTCCAAATGCCATTCCTCTTAAGTCATCTGGTGCGCTCCCAAAACTAGGAGACCACATTCCTGTAGTTGTAACTCTTCTAAAATTTGATGATATATTACTAGTAAGAAAAGTTCCATTACCTACATAAACTGCACCAAAGGTTTCTCCGTTAACAACACCTGAGTTTATACTTGTAACTGTATACGGCGGTGTCGGGAGTATCTTTTCATAAACAACTGTTGAATTTCCAGACCAATGATAAATCATATTATCATCAGGATTGTAACAAATGACTTCGCCATCAGCCCCATTCCCTAGAGCAGTTAAAAGCGTTGTTGCACCTGTAGTAGGATTTATTTCAAACAGCGTTTCTGGTGGTGTAGCACCGTCTCCTGTTACACCAAATAATTTTCCAGTTGGTGTAAAAGTAATTGATGAGAAGTTAGCGCCTAGATTTCCAATTTGAGTAAACTGAGTGGTAATTGGATCATAAGTACAAAGCAATCTACCTGTTACGCCAGATACTCTCACAATAGCATAAAATACTCCAGTTACAGGATTTTTTGTAAAACCTTGGATTCCCGTTACAGTAAATCCTAGTAAAGTCGGTCCAACCCTTTGAATTACTTGGAATGTCAGACTGTCAAATGTCCAAAGAGAATCTTGAAATGGTGAAGTAGCATACAATCTCGAAAAACAAGGAGCCGACATACAAACATCTCCTTCATCAGACTGACCATTACAATTATCGTCAATACCATTACAAATTTCTGTTGCTGTTGGATTAATTCCAATATTTTGATCATTACAATCTGTGTTATTCAACACAAAACCTGTTCCACAAGTACCGCAAAAAGTCATTGAACTAGATGCATTTCCAAAAGTATCTCCATCAGTGTCAGCATAACAAGTTACAGTTTGAATATCACTTCCACAAATTTCTAAACTCCAACTATTAATTGATCCACCATCTAAATTAGCTTCATCAACGACAGTTAATGTCCATGTCCCAACAAAATTTTCACCATTAAAAGCAGATAAAAGTTGTAATGGTATATAGTTACCATTGTCTGTTGGTGGACAAGGGTATCCTCCTGACAATGCTTCATCATCAAAATTAATTAATATATTGTCATCGTCACTACAAGGATTATCCATTAACGTGATCGTAGTACCTTGTGGGCTAGTTAGCCTGATAACTAAATCTGATACCCAAGTATGAGTTATATTTAAATTTTTGACATTTATATCTGAGATAATACCGCCACATCCTGTCAAATTGATCGTTGATGTTACAGTTGCAATAGTAGTGGGAATAGAGATAGGTACATTTGTACTAGCGGTGGTGTTACAAACAATATTTGCGGTAGTAAAAGAAAATGGTAAAGAGTACATACTAGTTCCACAAGCATTGACTCCTCTTACTCTCCAATAATACGTTGTGAGTACACTAAGACCTGAAGTTTGGAAATTAGTATTAATTATCCCTGTTGTTGTACTTACGATATTTGTAAATCCAGCATCAAGTGCTAACTGAATATCATAACTTTCAGAACTTGGAATAGCGCCCCACGTTAAGTTTGGATCTACAACGTTCGTAGACATATTGGCAGGTAACAATAAGTTGGGAGTTGAAGGAATAGCTGATTGAATTAAAATATCTATTGTTTTGTTTACGGGACTAATCCCATCAGTACCAGTTACTGTCATGGTATACGACCCAGGGACAGCTGCTGCTGTATTAGATATTGTTAATGTACCTGTACCCGGCCCTGTAATTGGGTTAGTAGAAAAAGTAAAACTAGCACCAACAGGAACTCCAGATATACTTAAACTTACAGGTCCAGCAAAACCGTCACCTACTTCATATGTATAAACTGCACTATTAGGCTGGCAAATAGAAACGATTTCAGGTGTTATTTCTAAGAAACAAGTTGGTGGTAAATCAAAAGCTTCTGTACCATCTGATCTACTATTGGAACTACCTTGAGATGCACTAAATCCAAGGCCTCTCCTTGCAAATACTTCCCATATTAGACAACGATTTGCGCCGTTATACAATATCATATCAGCGCTAAGTATTGCATCTCTTCCATCAACAAAACCTGGACTACAAGGCTGCAATCTCATACCTTCGTTAACTAAAAGCATGGCTTCTTCAAATCCTACTGCGCCTCCATGTGCATCCACAAGGGCCCAAGTCAAATCCCATATCATTCCACACCAAACATAACCAACTCCATGTGGAATGGCTAATGTTTTAATATCATCATATGTAGCTGGATTAATCGCCATATCTGTCGAATAAGGTGTAGGTCTGATACCAGGTCCATTTGCAGGCTGACCGAACAGATAAGTTCCTATTCCTCTTGAATCCGTGCCCATGTCACCTGTGTTCAATGTGGTCATCAAAGCATACCAATCGCTCCATCCTTCGCCCATTTGTTCTTGATTGCCAAGACAACTTGTATTATTAGGCCCACCTGTAAATCTATTTGAAATACCATGAGCGTATTCGTGCGCAATTACACCATTATCTAAATCACCATCCACATCTGGATTTGGATTTGTACCTATAAACATTTGCATTCTTGGTCTTGAACCATCATTTGGTGTACCAAAATTTGCATTATTTGTTCCAGATCCATCTTGAGCTTCAGCTTGCACATAATCAGAACCTAAACCACCATTTCCGTAATTATTTTGTTGGAAATTTCCTGCCGCTTCATCAAAACCGTATTTGTACGCAAAATCATGGATAAAATTATTCCAGTAAAATAAATTTGTCACAGCGGCTGGCCTATAAGTACTAGGGGCTTGCGCAAGGTCTAATGGAAATGAAAAATCAAGACCAGCTCCTCCATCAGGACTAGATCCTGCATCTGGCGTATTATTAGCATCAATATCGGTGTAAGCATGTACATTATTACCTTGAGTCGTTGTAAACTCAGGACCAATTGCACCATTTGTATCATGCCATCCAAATGGTGAAGCATTTGGATCTGCTGGTTCATTTACTAACACCCTGCCATCAGCTGGCGGGAATGGAGCAACGTGATTAGGGCTTTCTACAGGTTGTGGATAAACTCTATATGAACTTCCATCCAAAGTAGACATAGCTGATGCTTGTAACTTAATGTGTTCAAACATCGACATTCCTGACTTTGGTCTAAATCTTTTATTGGTAATACTTTGGTCACTATGTGCATCACTACAATCAGACTCATGTGGACCGAAATCACAACTTACCACCCAGTTGTTTTGATCTAAAATTTCCCCATTTAATGCATCTACCCTAACATTCCACCAATTCTGTGCTGAAACTTCATAAATGCTCACGCTCCACGCTAAGGCAATATTTCCGTTTTCTATGGGTTGCCAAACTAATTTAACTGGTATGTCTTCTAAAGACAGTGTACTTTTCTCAAAAATGACTTCTTGTGAAGGCCCGCCTTTATACTCTTTTACTATAATTCCACCATCTAAATCATAACCAAAATGCAATGCTGCAAATTCCACTGCTTTTTCTGATGTAATAACAGGAGTAATAAGTTTAGTTGATTTACCCACATTTGGGACAAACCTAGTTCCATAATGGACCAATTGATTATTACCAGACACGTGTGCGTTTAAAATTGCACCATGAACGGTAATTTGATGTATATTTTGGTCAAAATAAATATGATGAATCCCACTTTTCCTTGAATAAGATTCAGAAGATAGGGTCATATTGTTGATATCAATGGTATCTACGCCTATTTGAGTGGAGACATTTTTAACTAAGGCTCTCGCTATTTCAGCTTTACTTGCAATTTGCGCATTCAAAAGTTGAGAAGAAAATAAGACAACCAAAATAACTATTAATTTTGGATTGAATTTTAAAATGTTTAGGTTCGTTACCATAATTTGGGGAATTGAAGTTCAGAATTGGGTTTGATTATATTGACATTATGTTCAAATTGTTTTCACAAGATGAAATACGGGTATAATAAAATTAATTTTTTCGAAATAAAAATGTAGATAAAATACTTAGACTAGCTTCTCCTGAGATTTTAATTGGTTTTTGATAGATCATGGTTTTTTGTTTTGAAATATTATAGCAAAAGCCTATATCTATTTTGTTGATATAAGTTGTGTGAAAATAAACATGTAGTATGACCTATCTAGAGATAGCGCAAAATTATAAAATATATTCAAATGAACAAACTATGTATTAATATTTTTTATATTATATTTTTTTACATATAAGATTCGGGCCAAAACATTTGCTTCTAGTTACGGCAAAAAAAAATTATTTGTAT
>DAOLFJ010000340.1:0-4847 GCA_035326365.1 Saprospiraceae bacterium
GCTATATTATTAGCAGTAATTGTTGCACCTGGAGCAGAATATGCAGGTCCTAAAGCTCTTCCGAACTCATACCATCCACCTATCACATCTGATATCTGATAGGTATTAGCTCCACTCTTTTTAATGAGAACATACTTCATATTGGTGTACTGAGGTCCAGTTAAAACTGCACCTGCTGCACTTGTTCTAACTACTGTAGATGAATATACTCCTTCAATATTTGTGACCATATCTCCATTACATGGATAAATTGAAACTGTTCTGAAAGTAGCACCAGGTATATTGTCTACATTTATAGCAACATAACTGATATCATAAACGTCTGCACCATTTATCTGGCTAGATCCAAAGTATCTCGGCGTGATTGTAACTGTAGGTGTAACAGCAGCGCCATTTTCAGATGCATTTACGCCTGGGTCAGTAAAACTAGTACTTCCACATGGCAAAGAAACATCATCACTTCCTATTAGTTCTATTTTCGGTAAGAATGTCTCCTTAGATGGATCTATTCCTGGATCGTTTTCGCAACTTGCTAAAAAAAGCGCTCCTAAAATTATAATTAAATTAAATGTCTTCATTTTTATTAAATTTTATGTTTATTAATTGTCCCAAAAAACTTTTTCAGTCAAAGTTCTCTGAGCCGGTGCAGATTGATTAAGTGACATTTCTGATTGTGGAAATAGCCAAATAGATGGATGATTACCGTCACCTAAAACAGACTGCGTTGGTTTTTTGAAAATACCATCGGTTGGGCTGTAAAACATAGGATTCTCAGGTGTATTAAATCTTCTTGACTCTATCCAAGATTCATCTTCTTGGGTACCATTCATTGATATCCACTTTTGAGTACCTATTGCTACCAATTTGTCCTTTAATGTAGAAAGTCCATCAAAGTTCAATGAAGTTGCAAAAGCTGCTCCATCAGCTAATCCTAAGAAATCAAAGTTAGATGTAACAGCATTTTCAAATGCAGTACCTGCATCATCTGCTGTACCGAATCTTGCAGCTGCTTCAGCTCTTAGGAACCAAATTTCCCAAGGTGTCATCAATACTACACCATTAGCAGCTCCGTAAGCTACTGAACTACCTACACTATAATTTGCTTTACTATTTGTAAAAGGTTCATTATCAATTGAGCCTTGTGCTATACTTACATAATTTCCAGAAGCTGCTGCTTTGTTATAAAATGATGCCAATCTCGGGTCGCTTGACTCTACTAAAGGTGTCATAGCACTGCTACTTGCAATGTAAAACAAACCTAGACTTCTCTCAAACGATGCGTACATTGGATTTTCTGAACCAGAAATACCTGCAAAAGGCACCATAGCCATATCTGACACATCTTCAATAAAGTTACCGTCTGCTATAAGAGCTTTCACTTCTGCAGAAACATCCTTTGCATTTGATTGTCTCATAAGTATTTTCAACTTAAGAGAATTTGCAAATTTTGTCCATTGATCTACGGACCCACCGTATACAAAATCTTCAGCACCTACTTCTCCATCAGATGCTAATAAAGTTAAACCATCATTAATCATTGGTGTTAGCGCATTGTACACTGTCTGACCATCGTCATATTTAGGCGCAAAGTTTCCAGTAGTGGCTCCTGAAAGGGCTTCTGAAAAAGGTATGCTACCAAAATGATCTACCAACAATTGGAATGAATAAGCTTTTAAGATTTTAGCAATACCTGCATGAACTTTTGCATTTGAGTTTTCTACAAATGTAAAATCTGTTAATGCTCCAGAATACATTCTAGCCCATCCATTATCATAATCTGTACCATCAGATACATATCTTTCAATGTTACCGATTGCCACACCTGGACCCCAAGTCCAATATTGTGCCCAAAGGGCTGATCTAACATTGTATTGACCATCTATGACATATCCTAGATATCCTTGTGCACTTGACAACACTTCTTCAGGATTTGCTGAAGGAGATTTATTCGGATCTACGTTTAAGTCGCTTAGTTCGTCAGAACACGACATAAACATACCGAATGTTAATAATAATATAAAATATTTCTTTAAATTCATCATTTCTAAATTTTTTAAGTTTTATTAAAATACGATGCCTAACTTCACACCGAAACTTCTTGCAGGTGGTGTTTGAGTTGTCTCTACACCTGTAGCGTTACCAGTTAATGATGGTCCATTGATCTCAGGGTCAGCATATGTATTTCCTTCTGGTAACCAGAATTTAAGGTTACTAGCAAACAAATCTATGTTAAGCTGAGAGATAGGTGTTTTAGCAATCATTCTTTTCGGGAAAGAATATCCAAATGTCAATTCTCTTAATTTCACATAACTTGCATCAATTAATAAGCTATTACCACCATATAAAACATCACTAACAGCATATAATTCTTGTGCTGTAACTTCAGTAGTGTTAGGTGCATAAGTTCCATCTTCTAATTGAACCACAGAATTTGGAATTACAAATGGTTCTCTATTACCTTCTAAAGTAGTAAGTGCAGTACCGTTAAATTCTGTTTGGTTCTTTGTTATTGACAAGAAAGTTCCACCACTCTTGATATCAAGTAATCCACCAAGTCTGAACCCTTTATATGTAAAATTAGTACCAAAACTAGCTAAAAACTTAGGTTGGTATGATCCAAGATATTTTTCGTCAGATGTTAAAACTGGAAGACCAGCATCATCAACTAACATTTTACCATCTACCATTTCTGGAACAGTGCTTCTGAATGTACCATATGGTAAGCCTTCTTTAGCAACTATTGAAATAGATCCATTCGTGTAAGGACCACCAACTACTAACTCGTCCTGAGCATCTGTAATTTTGACAACTTTGTTGATGTTCTTAGCATATGTAGCAAATACATTCCAAGAAAAATCAGGCGTCAAAATAGGCGTAAATCTGAGACCCAATTCATGACCTTTGTTTGTCATCTCTCCGATATTAGAAGATGTCAAAGAATAACCTGTAGAAGCAGGAAGGTTTACAGTGATAATTTGGTTTGAGTGAACATTGCTATAGTAAGTATATTCAAGGTTCAATCTGTTATCCCAAAATCCAATATCCGTACCTATTTCTAGTGATGTTGTCAACTCTGGTTTTAAGTTTGGATTACCAATTTGATCATTTACAGAAAAACCTGGTTGTCCATTTAATGGGAAGAAAATATCATGATTATTTCCAAATGTTTGGATTGTAGGATTACCATCAAAAGTAGATGCCAAAAGGAATAAAGCAGCATCCTTACCTGTAGTACCATATGATGTTCTGAATTTCCAGAAACTCACTGCACCATGCTCATCAAACTCTAAGAAGTCAGACAATATTGCAGAAGCAGCAATTGATTGATAAAAGAAGCTATTGTTGAGTTCAGGAAGTGTAGATGACCAGTCATTTCTAGCAGAATATTCCAAAAATGCTTTATTTTTATATCCAATTTTTGCAGATCCTAAAATACCAAAGATTCTATATTTACTTGAATTTTCAGATGTTCTAGGTGATTGAATACTATTATTAAAGTTATACCATCCTGGTACAACCAAACCTCCTACAGATTCACCTGCAATACTTTGCGTTCTTCTATCGAATAAGTTATAACCACCTGTCAAATCTAATGAAAAATCATCATTTAACTGATTCGTATAGTTAGCAATTAAACTTACATCTGTGTTAGTGTTTTTAATACTGTTTTTACCGTATTCACCCACTGAAGTAAAACGACCACCTCTAGAAGTTTGCTCTAGGTCATCTACCCATACGATATGATCATCATATGCAAATACAGGTACATAAGTTTCTGTCAAACCACTTATTGAATTGATACCAACTCTACCTAAGATATTGAAATTTTTGAACAAATTATACTTTAGACCTACATTGGTAAGTAGGTTATCAAAATTACCTTGATTACCAAACTCATTTAGAATATAATATGGGTTTGTGCTGTAAGAACCATAATACCCTTTAAACCCGTGGTACGGATTATTATAATCTTTCAATTCGTTGTAAGGGATATTAATTGGTGCTTGAATGGCATTTGCATAAGCGTTTTGACCATCAAATGGACGGTAACCTTCTTGTGCAGTGTTAATGGTTGACTTTGAGAAATTCACACCGAAATCAGCTGTTAATCTTTTTGACAAAACACTGCTTGCTTTTAAGTTGATAGTATTTCTTTTGTATGAAGTACCATCCATAATTCCTTCTTGGTTTAAGTTACCATATGAAGCATAATAACTAAATCCGTCTTTTGAACCAGACATATATATGTTATTATTCAATGTACTACCTACTCTAAAGAAGTTCTCTATTTGATTAGGCACAGCACTATATGGTCTAACCAAAGCTTCTAATGCACCATCACCATTGATATCAATAGGAGATGTCCATGGTCTAACTACACCATCCACAGCAGGTCCCCAAGACCAGTTTTCACCAGAATCAAAATGGGTATTATCATAACCTTGACCGAATTGATCTTGTCTCTTTAAAAGAACATAAGCTTTCTCTCTAGAATAAGATGAATTAATACCTACTTTAAAGTTAGTTTTTGAACCTTCACCACCTTTTTTAGTAGTTACTAGAACTACTCCAGCAGCTCCTCTAGATCCATAAATACTTGTAGCAGCTGGTCCTTTAAGAACAGTTACACTTTCAATATCTTCTGGATTGATGTCGTTAAATCTATTACCATAATCTGCATATCCAGATTGAGCAGTTCCACTACCACCACTAGTAGCGTTATTGTCAATGGGAATACCATCTACTACGATCAAAGCATTGTTGTTACCTGTTAATGAACTCTCACCTCTCAAAACGATTCTACTAGATGCGCCTACAGAACCAGATGCAGTTGTGATTTTAACACC
>DAOLFJ010000341.1:0-4836 GCA_035326365.1 Saprospiraceae bacterium
GACTTACATTATGAAGTTTTAATACCTTATTTGGGTTTAATTTTTTTTGTAAGGCAGATGTACTCAATCTTTTATGGCGTTTTTTATTAAACTTGTGTTGGTTGCGATCCAGTTGGTGGTAATTCTTCCCTAAATCGTGATTTGTTATCACGATTAGTAACGGGATTCTTTTCAACGGTTTGAATTTTCGTATGATTAGCAAATCTGACTTTTTCAGCAGATCCTATTAGCTTTTTTTTAAAATTATGATTAAGTAAGCATCATTTCATGTTAAAATGAACTCGGTTAGAATATATGTAATATTGTAGAAGATCGTTTTATGCTCCACATTTCAAAATATTTGAATCATTTTTTAATTTTTAATTTACACTATTATAGAAAATCTATGTTAGCGATATAGCCCAAAGCAGTGTTAAATATAGAAAATATACTATAATGTTTTACTGAGTCCCTTGTAGTAAGCCTGGATGTTTAAAATTGAGAAATACAAATTATTCAAAAAAATAAATTTGAAATCGAAATTGAAATTAATTGAGTTTAAGCATATAAAATGACTGTTATTGTCATTATTTACTTAAAAAAAGTCAATGAAATACTACCTTTTATAAGTAATTTATTCTATCAAAAAAAAGTGCATTTATATTAAAAAAAACACTAACATATATTTGATATATAAAAAATAATTATGTATATTTGTAAGGAGAATAATAAAAAGCACCTGTTTTGAGCGTATGAATGTATGTATGATTTAGTTTTATTTGGGGTCAAAGTAGTAATGTTACTACAAAGAAAAATAGAAGTTGGATTGCAGCTAATTTTACGTGGTATTTTTTATTTAAATTCTTAACAACAAATGTTTATGAGGAAGTTTGTATTTTTTATTTTTATGTTATTTTCTATTAATGCAGTGTATGGAGTTAGTGTAAATTATACTCCCCAGAGTTTAAATTGTGGTTTGACCACCATAACTGCCACATTTAGTTGTTCGTTTAGTGGAAATGTACTTGTGACTACCACTAACAGCGGCGTAACTATTGGGAGTTCTGGCATAATGGCGATTGTAAACGGTATAGGTACTATAGCTGTAACATTAACAACTTCTGCCCCTAATCCAATAACTCTTAGGTCAACAGTATTGACCACAAACAACTCTGGATGTGCAGCGGTAAATGACTTTGCACAAAATACAATTACACATACTTGTGTATTGCCAATAAACGATGATTGTAATGGTGCAGTTTCGCTTACTATCAATATTCCTAATTGTACACCATTGCCTTATACCGCTACCAATGCAACCAATCAAAGTGGTTACTCCACTTGTGCTCCAGCGACTTATAGAGATGTTTGGTTTTCGTTTACTGCTGTTAATACTACTATTACCATGTCGTTAGGGATTATTCCTGGTGACTTCTGTTATTACAGCCTTTTTTCAAATTGTAGTTCAAGTAATTATATATCATGCGCCTTAATTTTGCAGAGTAGTTCAGCTAATCTAACAGCACTAACGGTCGGACAAACATATAAGATAAGACTTAGTATACCATCTCCAGATGCAGGCGATGTCAATATTTGTCTTAAAGCCACTAGTGTACTACCTGTGGAGCTTAAATATTTTGCTTTGATAAAGTCTACATCCGAGTATGCAGAATTTGGGTGGGAAACTGCAGCAGAAGTAAATTTAAAGGAATTTGTCTTTCAGAAATCTGTAGATGGTTTAGATTTTACTGATATAGCAAGCATTGAGGGAAAGTCGAACTTTGGTTCGTATTACACTTACACAGATACATGGCTTAGCAGCAGTCAGGAGTTTTATTATCGGTTAAAAATTCTGGATTATGATGGTCAGTTTGAATACAGCCCAGTACTTGTCGTCAAACCATTTTTTGATAATAAAATAAAAGTCTATCCAGTGCCCAGTGAATCATATATTAGTGTTAGTCTCCCGCAAGATGTTGCAGGACTTGCTAAAAAGTGCATTCTAATTATGGATAGCAGTGGTAAAAACAGATATAGAGAAGATATAACCGGTGTATATCATAGGAGCCTAAATGTAGATGTGTCTATGTTCGAAAAGGGAATTTATTATCTTCATTTTATTTCTGACAAAGTAACTGATGTGGTACAATGGACAAAAATGTAGATTTATTCAGCATAAAATGGAATTAGTAATATTACGATAAAAATTTAGAAAATTTGAATTTGTTATTTGTAATGCCATTGTGAAACATCGATTTAAATGTGACTATACATTTTGCAGTGCGTATTTAGATATATTTTAGGTTTAATTGATATACACGACATGACAAAATGTTATTAGAGTAGTTGTTTAATTTATTTCATTACATATGTAGTAAATTTACTATATAGATATTTGAAAGTTTAATAAATACTGTATATGAATGTATTAAACATATAAAAATAAATATATAAAAATTATTTAAATATATAAAAAGTTAAAATAATTTTTTAATTTTGTGTCATATTGTGTTGCGCACCTGAGAATATAGCAACATGAACCTATTATCTTTATTGTACAGCTAGTCTTGTAGTCGTACTTTTATTAATTGCCTATATTGTATTGAAGTTTAATGCTTTATACAATATATGAAATTATATATAAAAGTGATTATCATAGCGCCTAGCACTTATAATTATTCTTTAATAGTGTCATTTAAATTAAATTTTTATGGATTTTAGTTGTTCCATATTGAAAATAAATTCTGTAGTAAAAATACTACATATATTAAAATATTGGCTCATAAAAAAATGTCAAATATTTTACATTTTGTCACTTTTTATTTGTCTGTTTGATTCAGGCAGTAAGATTGCAATAACTTTGCATCGAGAATATAATTTTTTTATTTACAATTTTTTACTTCGTTTTGTCTCAAATTCGAAATTCAACTTTTCTAATCATTAATCTCAAAATTATGAATTCTTATTTACGTCTATTATTGGCGATTTGTATTACCATTGGGTCGATTACTTTGGGTCACTCTATGGATTTTGGGTTTTCATCTATCAAAAGTTTTATTTTTGGTGATGAAAAATTATCACAAAACATAGAGGTATGTCCCGATATGTATCGCGAGCTTGACATCAATCTCCCAGCTACCAAGGCTGCATGCGATGCATGGTATCTCGAGTACCACAGACAGCAGTATGAAACTGCCTCATGTGATGATGAGGATGCACACGGTGAGATGCTTGCATTTTTTAATAGTAATCTATCTAGCTATATGTCTGGTGAAGCTGCTTGTTCTCAAGCGGCTATGGCTGGTTGTGGCAAGATGTCTGTAGTCTCCCTAGGTGGAGTGCCAGGATTTCCAGACCTCGACGAGCTCGTCGTATGTAGCGATGCAGACAGTTTGATATTATTACTTTATAATAATACACAATTTCCCATGACTGGGGTCAACATCACTGTAGAGTTTGACGATGGGCTTACTTATGGTGGTTTTGCATATAGTTATAACAATAATGCTACAGTCGCACCATTTAATATACTCAATCCGCAGGCGCCTGTTTTTGCAGTGTCAGATATACCTCCTGGTGGAGCGGTGATAGCAGTACTAGGTGTGCTAGCTGATTGTAATGTCAATCTTGATATTAATAATACACTCAATCTAGACGCAGCTGTACAATACTCTTACACAGACGAAAACAATGTGGAGTCTAATTGCACGGAGACTATTACAGAAGTAGGTAATTATAATGCTGCCGTAAAAGTACCTGTACTTAATGCACTGACCGTGAGTCCTTCGCAGCTCAATCTGACTCAGTCTAATACGCCAGGATGTCAAACCATCACCATCTCACAAGACGGTATCGATGCGTATGTAGATGATTTTACATTCCAAGTGGAAGGGCTCAGTGCTGCATATAATATCACAAGTGTACAGGTCAATGGTATCACCGTACCCGTCAGTGGATACACTATTACAGGTGGCAACCTAGAGATGGTCATAGGTGAGACTTACTTTCCAGCTAATACTAATGATAATAATGATAATAGATTTGACGAAGGTGAAAGACTTACTGTCAGGATTTGTTTTAGTGTCAATGGCTGTATTAATGAGGATCAATTCCTTACCTATAAAGCATTTTACGGATGTAATGAAGATGTTTGTTTTGATTTGACTCAGAAACAAGGGGGAGTAGCCTTCAAACCTAATTATGGTGCAAACGTAGTCGCTACAAGCAGCGTTGTTCAATATGCTGGTATATGTGGTGATAATCTTATATATAATGCATCTGTTCGTTCTGCAAATGTCAATCCAGTAGATGGTTTATGGAATGATGTTGTAATTAAAATGAATGCTTGTCTTGCAGGCAATTTGGATATAGTAAATGTGACCCTTAATGGAGTGAATCTCTCTCCATCAATGTATAACATTGTATCTTCGACAATTAGTATAGATTCAAAATTGTTCACATCAGACATAGATGGTCCTGGCGTTGGCCTTGAAGATTTGGATGGAGATGGTTTTTTTGATGATCTTCCTGGTGGCCAGACAGTAAATCTTGTATATGAATTGGAAATAGGATGCTCGCAACAATTAGGTTGTACAGCCTTAGGTTGTAATATTACAAATATTGAAGTCAATGGTAAAAGAAACTGTGGACAAACTTTCCAGCAATTCGGAACACTCCCTACACCCATTAGTTTCTTTTATGGCGCCACTTCTACAGCTACCAATTCGGTAGGTACCCCAGGTTATAGTATTCCTATCACTGAAGTTTTTCAGACAACTGCAAATGTATGGTTACCGACTTTAAATGGGTATGAATTTTCTTATAATTTTGGAGCTTCCAATGTAACTCCGTGTCCAG
>DAOLFJ010000342.1:0-4829 GCA_035326365.1 Saprospiraceae bacterium
TGAGAATTTACTTAGCCTAGAGATTGTTTAACATCAGTTCTACCTTAGTTATTCATTCGAAAAAAAAACGGTTTGAAATGAATTCATAATAGAAATCTGTCTAGTTTAATCAATTTTTATTCTGAAATCTTAATAGTGCTTAGTTATTTGAATATATATATTGTTGAGCCATCTGATCCATTAGCCAGGTTGGTTACATTTTAATTTTTCACTTCTAAGTGCTTATTAATATTGTACATTTTCGAAATACAACTAATCCTAATAATGTCAGAAATCTAAACTAAAACAGCAAGGAAATAAGGGCTGATACTTTCAGTTAATCCCTAGCGGTCAATTAAAAATCTCAGCCAATCTTGGTCTTTGGGGATATTTTTCTTTAAACATTCGTTGTATTGGTGGCAACATTCCATCCATTGCTTGATGTTTGAAATGGTTTTTTAAGCTTTCTATATATTCAAAAGCAATGTCTCCTAGATGTTCATCAAGATAATTGCTGATAAATTGTTGATATATGGTGACCAAACCCATTCTTTCAGCTTTGTAAATGCTTAGGTCATGTTGCATTAAAAGCTCTATGTCACCTAATTCTTCGAAGTAATTTAGGAGTTCTACCCATCGTTCTTCCCGTTTATATAATCTAATTAGGAATAAAGGATCTGCCTTTTTATCTCTTAAGTCATTTTCGATATTAACTATGGCTTCATTATATTGCATTTCATCTAATTCTCGTTTCAGAATATCAATATACTTTAAATCGCCTGTTACCACGTAAGCCTGATAAGCCGTTTGTATTAGTTTATCTTTTACATTAAATCGCACATAAAGAAATATTAATCGGTTTGCCACATCTTTTTCAAATCTTTTGCCATTTTGTTTGTTTTCTAATATAGCTAAAGCGATTGCTTCTTCATTTATTGCAAGAAGTTGATCGACAATATCCAAAATATTTCCTTGGAAAGGTTGGATAAATAACTGTTGGCTTTTAGCGTATTTACCTTCTAGTTTTAAATATAAGGCAAGTAAAATGATTTGTTCTTCTCCATTTTTTTTATCTATAAGTTCAGGTAAAATTGCCTTTATTTTTTCATTGTCTTTTGGTTTATTCGTTTTTGATAATAAATTGATAATATTGTTTTGTACGTCAGAAAAATGATAATAAGATCTTCCTACAAGGTCAATTAAGAAGCTCATAAACTCTAATCTTAGTTCAGGTGGTAACTTTTCACCAAGAAAATCTATAATCATTTGGTGATAGCTGTGACTCAATTTGAGTGTTTGTTCCGCATGATATTGGTGGTAATGTCTTACATATTCTAACTTTGCGAAAGCACTTTCATAAATATTAAAAGCTTCTCTATATTGACCCAACGCAATACAGTCATTAATTTGATCACCAAAATCTTCCAATACATGAATAATTGCCCTAAGTTCGGATGCATTTGACTTACCTTGCAATCCTGTGTACGGTCTGATGATGGTATTTAAGATGTTTTTGTACTTGTCTTGATTGTTAGATAAATCTATTTTACGTGCAAAACTTACTTTCAGCTGTGTGGAGAATTTTTTGTCTTGTTTTGCATAGTTTTTTACAAAAGACTTTAAATCTTCGTGATCAATTTCTTCTAGAATTTGATTAATGTTTAGTGTGGCAAGCTTTTGTTTTTTTATAGGAGTATCGACAGACACTACTGCTTTAGACTTCTCTTTTTCTTTAAAATCTTCTCTTATCTTAAAAAGGGCTGCAATTGCATGCTTACAAACTCTATTACTTTTGAAGAATGCGCACTCACAACTTAACTTTTGTTTTTTGAGAAAAGGTCCAAAAATTTCGACTTCATAATTCAAGCCGTCTTTAACTTGGCATACATAAAGGTTTGAGTCTAAGACGGAAACGTCAGACACAGCATTAGATTCAAAAAGTAATTCACCTTGTTGAACCAATTCATCATCATATATTAACTCAATTAATTGATTTTTTTCTACCAAAACAGATATTTACTGATAATACACACGTATTAACCCACAAAGGTATCAAGTAGTTTTGAACTTATTTGCAAAGATTATCAACTTCATGAAGTAAAAATCATATATTTGCATTTTAATTAATACATAAAACCAATATTATTAACTTCTGAGTACATCCAAATGCCATATTATAGCCTTATAAAAATAGCGTTTGAAGTGATTTTGAATTAAAGTAATAAAGTAGTTGATCATAATAAATATATGACATTCAAAGAAATAGGACTAGACGATCGCATTCTTGAAGCGATTTCTTACATGGGATTCGAGAAAGCATCCCCAATTCAGGAAAAAGCCATTCCTGAAATATTAAAAGGAAGAGATTTGATCGCTTGTGCACAAACAGGAACTGGTAAAACAGCCGCATTTATGCTACCTTTACTACACAAAATGGCGGTTGAACCACATAATGGAACAAGTACTTTGGTTATTGTACCTACAAGAGAACTTGCTGTGCAGATAGAACAACAAATACAAGGATTTGCTTACTTTGTGCCTGTATCGTCTATAGCTATCTATGGTGGAGGTTCGGGTAATGAGTGGGAAGTTCAGAAAAAAGGGTTGGAAAGTCATGCCGATATCATCGTAGCTACACCAGGAAAACTGATCAGTCATATTAATATGAATAATGTTAAATTTGACAAGATAAAATATTTGATACTAGATGAAGCTGATAGAATGCTCGATATGGGTTTTTATGACGACATCAAAAAGATCATTGAAGCCCTTCCTAAAAAGAGACAAACGCTGATGTTTAGTGCTACGATGCCTACAAAGATGAGAGATCTAGCCAAACAAAATCTAGTCGATCCATTTGAAGTAACTATTGAACTTTCCAAACCATCTGCTGGTGTATTACAAGCAGCTTATCTGACAAATGATGTCCATAAGGCTGCCCTAATCAATGATTTGATTAAAGATAAGCCAAACTTCGAAAGTATCATTGTTTTTTCGTCTACCAAAAAAAGTGTCAATGAAGTGGTGAGGAGTTTGAGTGGAAAAGGATATACTGTAGAAGGCATCTCGTCAGATCTTGAACAAAAAGAACGCGAAGAAGTATTGAATAGATTTAGGTCTAGGAAAACACGTGTCATCGTTGCCACAGATGTGCTAGCAAGAGGTATTGATATTAAAGATATAGACCTTGTCATCAATTATAATGTACCTGGCGACGGTGAAGACTACATACATAGGATAGGCAGAACGGGTAGGGCAGAAGCGACAGGAGTTGCTATCACCCTTATTAATTCTGATGAAATGCTAAAGTTTGCAGATATTGAAAAATTGATAGGGGCAACTATTACAAAGATAAACTTGCCAGAACACATCGGAGTAAGTCCGGAATGGAGCCTTATCAGAAGCAAAAAAACGTTTGGATTCAAACCAAATAATAATCGATCTAATTCTGGTAAACCAAATCCAAACAAAGGTAACACTTCAAAGCCTAACTCAGGGAAACCAAAACATTTTAATCATAAGCCTAAGGATAAAAGTTAATTCAAATGCTTATATCTAAATAAGTTTGCCCATCCCAAAATAAAGAAAAGCCCACCAATTGGAGTGATTGGACCTACAACATTCCAAATATCGCCACCTATCAAATCTTTAGTACTGAGTATATACAAAGATCCAGAAAACATAATGATACCCACAAAAAATAGCCAGTAACTAGTTTGTAATACTTTGTTTGGATTATTTAATTTAAATGCCAAAACTAACATCACCAAAAGATGGATGTAATGGTATAAGGACGCTGTCTTAAAAGTAGCAGTTTGTTTTGCATCCAAATATGGCTCTAATCCATGTGCACCAAAAGCGCCAATAGAAACTGCCACAATTCCCAAAACTGCTACAATTTTAATATACTTATTCATTTAATTTAAGTTTAGAATAACAAGACTTTATAACCATAAATTTTGGCTTAGAGTTGCCAATTGATAGGTGTAATTTTGTGTCCCATCAAATATTCATTTGCCTTTGAGAAATGACGACAACCTTGGAAGGCATTTCCAGCTAGTGGGGAAGGGTGGGCGGATTCAAGTACCAAATGTTTGGTGGTGTCGATCAGTGTTTTTTTGTTTTTAGCAAAGTTGCCCCAAAGCATAAATACAAGATGTTGCCTATTTTCAGAAAGATAAGAAATGGTCGAATCTGTAAATCGCTGCCATCCAATATTTTTATGAGAGCCAGCTTGGTTCTTCTCTACCGTCAAGATTGCATTGAGTAAAAAAACACCTTGGTTGGCCCAAGAGGTTAAGTCACCATGTGGAGGCGGATTAAAATTAATATCCGTTTTTAATTCTTTGTAAATATTCTTAAGGGAAGGAGGCACTGGAATTCCTTGTGGCACCGAAAAAGAGAGTCCCATAGCTTCACCAGGATTGTGATACGGATCTTGGCCAATAATTACTACTTTGACATCTTGTGGTGGTGTTATATTGAAAGCATTAAAGATCAAATGGCCTGGAGGAAATATTATTTTGCCATCAGCCTTTGCATTTTTGAGTGATGTAGAAATGACATCAAAGTATGGAGATTCGAATTGTGCCCTAAGTGCATCGCGCCATTGTGGGTGAATTTGGACTGCATCAGGATTCATAAGGATATTTTTTTTTGAAAAAAATGAATTAGAATTGCAATATTACGAAAAAAGCTATACATTTGCACCCGATTTGAAGAAATCAGTTATCTACGGTTCCGTAGCTCAGCTGGATAGAGCAACAGATTTCTAATCTGTGGGTCACAGGTTCGAATCCTGTCGGGATCACTTTTCACAACGCCAAACAAGCTCAAATCTTATCAGATTT
>DAOLFJ010000343.1:0-4826 GCA_035326365.1 Saprospiraceae bacterium
CAAAAACTGTTTTGACAGTGCCGTCTTTACCACTTGCGTCCATCCCTTGCAGAATGACTAATAAGCTCTGTTTTCCTTCTGCATATAATTTGTGTTGCAACTCTCCAATTTTAATAACTAGGTCAATAGTTTTTCCTTCTATTTTCTTTTTATTTAGTTCAGAAGGTGCCTTAGTTGATATTTTTGATAAATTTATGGACATACACTTTTATAATTTTATATTTCTTTAATGATTTGTTTTGTGAAAAGGTTTTTGTCTATTTCAGACATAAAAATTACCTATTTTGTGCTACTTCATTTTAGTTCTTTTGACCAAATATGACTGTAATATAGGTACAAAACCTTCATTAATATCTGCTTCGATAAATTCAATCTTATATTGTAAACACTTCATTTTCAATGCTTCTGTATATGCATTTACTTTTTCGACATAGAGTTCCTTTACCTGATTATGTTGTAACTTTATCTCTTCACCTGATTCTATATCAACAAAAAGATAAGGCCTGTTTTCATACTCAAATTCTAATTCATGTTTTTTATCTGTTACATGAAATAAGATCACTTCGTGTTTGGCATATTTGAGATGTTGGAGGGCAGCAAACATGTCATCACTATTTTCATCATTGTCAAACATATCGCTAAAAATCATGACTAATGAACGTCTATGAATACTATCTGCAAGCTGATGTAAAGATTTTGCTGTAGAAGTTGTTTTTTGCTTCGCGGGATCTCGGATTAATCCGTCCAAATATGTAAGAAGTAAACGATAATGAGATGTGGAAGATCTACATTTAGTATGGATCTTGACTTCAGAATCAAAAATACTCAAACCAAAAGCATCTCTTTGTTTTCTCAGAAGATTCATCATAGAAGCAGCTGCAAGTGCCGAAAACTGGAGTTTATTTAATGATTTGGCTCCAGCATCTTCTGGAAAATACATGGAGGAAGATGTGTCAATAATTATTTGACATCTTAGATTGGTCTCTTCCTCAAATTTTTTTGAAAACATTTTATCAGACCGAGCATACACTTTCCAATCTATATCTTTGGTCGATTCACCCGGATTATAAAGGCGATGTTCAGCAAATTCAACTGAAAATCCATGAAAAGGACTTTTATGAAGACCTATGATAAATCCCTCCACTACTTGTTTTGCAAGCAACTCAATATTCTCAACTTGCCTTACATCAAAATTATCAAAAAAACTCATTCATTATGTTTTACAAAACAAAAGTAAAATAAAAACTCCTAAATCAAACGAATGAAATAGGAGTTTTATGTAATATTTCAAATTGATGTTCAAATTTATTTTATCTACCACATATTTCAATAAGAAATCTGTGAAGACAATTATATATCAAACAATCAAATTTTATGTTAATTATAAATGAGCTGCAATTTTTGCTGCCAAAGTCGCTTTAGTTGTAACTCCTACCTGCTTATCCACAACTTCTCCATCTTTTATGATAAGAATAGTAGGAATGCTTCTTACACCATACTTTAGGGATACTTCAGGATTATCATCTACATTGACTTTTCCAATTGTTGCCTTGCCTTCATATTCTGTCGCAAGATCTTCAATAATTGGTCCTATTAATCTACATGGTCCACACCATTCTGCCCAAAAATCAACAACAGAAACTCCACCTGCCAATGCAGATTCTTGGAAATTACTGTCCGTAAATACAAATGCCATATTATACTTCTTAATTAGTTTTGAAAAAATTTTATACGGCTATTATAACACAAGACTGTTTAGAATAGTTGCAACTATTACTTGTAAATATTCTTAATAAAATGCTAATGTTTTTGTTAATTAACTCCAAAGCCCATTATCAAATTAAAGGTAAAAACTTTTACATTAACACCATTATTGAATTCAAAGCAGTGAATTATAACAAGTTATTTCCTAACAGAACAAGTATTAATACCAACAATGGAGTAAAGTGGGCAGAAACTTACTAAGCTAGTTAGCGCAAAAATAATGGCAAACACGCCTAAAACAAGTGCTAGTGTACCACTGATGGTTCCTGTAAAATAAAGTGCTGCAACAACTGCTGCCAATACTAATCTTATGATTTTGTCTGTTGTACCCATGTTCTTTGTCATGATATTAAAATTTAATGGTTAATAAATAAATATAATTATGATACAAAGATAAGTCAGTCATTACTACGGATCTTGTGACATTTATCACACTCATGACATTAATTACAAAATTTTTAATATTCCACTATTCATTTCAAGTTTATTTTCATTTTCTAGCTTCTTTATAATTCTTGTGACAACTTCTCTAGTAGTAGCAAGGTCGGATGCAATTTCTTTGTGCGTGATCTTAAAAGAATTACTTTTATGTATCAAAGCTTTTTGTTTTAGGTACACCATTATTCTGTCATCTAGGTGTTCGAAGACTAGGTGCGTTAGTGTGTCGATCATATCTAAATATCTCAATTGATAGAATTTTAAATAAAATGTATTGAATTCAGGATATAACCTACCCCATTTTATAACTTCTGATGATGGCATTAAAAAAAGTATAGTTGGTGATTCTGTAATCGCATAAATCTGACTAGCTTCATTATTAATACATGCATTGTAAGACATGATACAACTCTCATTTTCGCGTATGTAATACAGTAAAAACTCCTTGTCATCGTGGTAAGTATATACTTTGACTGTACCTGATAACACGATTGGTATGACGCTAACGTACTGTCCTACTCTGAGAATCTTTTGATCTTTGGCAATTTCCATAATCTGTGACTTGGTCCACATTTCATCAATGAGTTTTTCGTCAAAGATTGCAAATTTTTGCCTCAATAACTGTTTATTATATGCTACAGACATTTGAATACTTTTAGTGCTATTGTATTAAGAAATATATTTTAGAAAGTCAATGATACAAATTTAAAACTAATTCCTTTGCCAACTACATTTATGACACTATTTTATAAAGACAATTGAAAATATCATTTAAACTAGAAAATTAATAATTTAAAATAACGAGATTATAATATTGTATATCATTTATTTATACATTATAAAATAAAATTTATAAAAATTATTTTGAAATTCAATAGTACAAATAAAAAGTTACATCCTTTCCTAATCATAAAACATTTTATTCTAAATCTTTAAATTTTAATTCTTATGAAAACGTATCTTTTAAATTTTCGATGGTTATTTATCCTTACTTTAGGATTGGGATTGGGTTCTTGTTCTGAGTCTTCAGATGTTGCTGATGAAGCAACTGCAGAGACGTATGCAGAAGAAACCGTATTTAGAACGCAGGAATCTGCAAAATTAGGCAGATTTGGTTGTTATGAGCTTGTTTTTCCTGTCACAGTTTCTTTTTCTGATGGCACTAGTGTTGCAGTTGATTCATATGAAACATTAAAAGCAGCAGTCAAAGAATGGAGAAAAAACAATCCACGTGTTAGAACTAGACCTACCCTAGCCTTTCCTTATGAAATTATTAATGACGAAGGGGAGATCATTTCTGTTACTGATGAAAATGTTCAAAAGGAGTTAAGACAGGCTTGCCGAAAAGACTTTTTTGACAATAACGGACCAAATGGTCACAACCACAGACCTAAAATTTGTTTCCACCCAATATTCCCATTCAGTGTATTAATACCTGATGGAACCATCATCACGCTTACTGCAAAAGAAGATCGTAAATTACTTCATGATGCCATCAAGGCTTGGAAGGAAAGTAATCCAGATTCAACTGAGAGACCAGAATTAATCTTTCCTTTAGATGTAATACTAGAAGATGGCACCACAGTCACAGTTGCTTCAAAAGAAGAGTTGAAACTTCTAAAAGAATCTTGTAAATAAAAACATTTTTCGATACTAATCATTGTGATCGATGTCCAAAGAGATGGTGCATATTTGACTATGCATCATCTTTTTTTTTGCAATTATTAGGAACTATTTGTGTCTATTCTATTTCGGTTTCTTGTGCAATCAATTCGGATTTACCGTATTCATCAATATAAATCCTGACTAAAACAATAAAAACAGATAACATCAATGGACCAAAAATAACACCTAAAAAACCTAATAAATTTATACCTATGATGACACCTAATAAGGTTATAAGTGGATGTACATCAGCCATTTTTTTCTGTACCATAAACCTAGCTATATTATCTACAGAACCTATCACAATAAATCCCCAAAGTGCTACGCCTATCCCTTGCCATGGACTCACGATTGCAAACTGATAAATAGCTAATGGCAAATAAACAACAAGTGTACCTACTATTGGTATTACTGATGCAATTGCTGTAATTATGCCCATCAAAACAAACTCTTCTACACCGAATATCCAATATCCGATAAGACCTGTAATTCCTTGAATAATGGCCACTATGGGTATCCCCAAAGTATTGCTATATACTAAATTCCTAATCTCCGAAATCAGTTTTTTTACGTTAGCAACTTTTAGTGGGATGCTAGTTCTTAGCCATTTTTCTACTTCTTTTGTTTGAACTAATAAAAAGTAAAGTATCAAATACATTAAAAACACATTACCAAGCGCAGAAAATGTTCCACCAAGCGTTTTCTGTGCAAAGGGTATAACCTGACCACTTATTTTCTCAACGTTTTCAGCCTTGAGTAAATCAATCCCATAATTATTTACAAAATAGTCATGTAGCTTTGTAAATATGTCATTAATTATTGCTGGGTCTTGTACCAATGGCATGATTCTATCCACAGCGGTGGCTGTCATCCAGATCAAGGGTATAACCATAATTACTAATGATAAAAACATAAGAATCAAACATGCTATCCATGGCTTCCATTTCCTATTGTGCACT
>DAOLFJ010000344.1:0-4815 GCA_035326365.1 Saprospiraceae bacterium
ATCATCGTACATATTTAGAAGAAGTTTTGGCGGAATATGATCTAAAAGCAGATGAAATAATCCAACAACCAATATATAAGTTAATTGATTTTCATTTAAAAAAAAGCATAAATGAGTAGTATCAAAAGAATCGCAGTATTGACATCAGGTGGAGACGCTCCGGGTATGAATGCAGCAGTGAGAGCAGTAGTGAGGACAGCAGTGTACCATGATCTTCATGTATATGGAATTTATAGAGGATACGATGGTATGGTCAATGGCGATATCAAAAGACTAGAAGTAGGTGACGTGGCCAATATCATTCAAAGAGGTGGCACGGTCTTAAAAACAGCTAGAAGTGAAGCCTTCAGAACACCAGAAGGAAGAAAACAAGCATATGAATCACTTATAGCCCATGACATAGATGGCGTAGTAGTCATAGGAGGAGATGGAACTTATACAGGTGCAGAAGTATTCAGCAAAGAATATAACATACCATTCGTAGGCTTGCCAGGTACTATAGATAATGATATTTATGGTACAGACTATACCATAGGGTTTGATACAGCCATAAATACAGCGATAGAAGCGGTAGACAAAATCAGAGATACAGCTGATTCACACAACAGATTATTTTTTGTGGAAGTAATGGGACGTCATGCAGGTTTTATTGCGCTACATACAGGAATAGGGAGTGGTGCAGGTGCTATCTTCCTCCCAGAAACGGATACTTCCATCGATGAGCTATCTGACATTCTGCGCAAATCTGCCAAAAGACAAAAATTGTTCAATCTAGTCATCGTGGCTGAAGGTAATCAAAATGGTGATGCAAATGCTATAGCAAAACAAATCAAAGCCGAAAATCCGGAATATGATGTCAAAGTCACCATCATAGGGCACCTACAAAGAGGAGGATCACCTACTGCAATGGATCGTGTACTTGCAAGTAGAATGGGACACTCCGCGGTACAAACCTTACTACGTGGTGAAGGTGGTGTAGCATTAGGTATCATCAATGATAAAATCACATTCACACCATTTAACGATGCCATTTCTAAAACTAAAAATCTAAACAAAGACCTAGTGAGAATGGCAGAAATTTTAGCGATGTAATGAATATCACCATATTTTATACGCCGTTTCCATCAAAAGAAGTAGCAGCGGAAGTCATTAAAACACTATTGGCCGAAAAGCTTATAGCCTGTGGAAATATAGTTACATCTGATAGTATGTATAATTGGCAAGATGTCTTAAAAATAGAAAATGAATTCATTGCTATTATGAAAACATTGCCTGAAAAAAAGGAAAATCTGACACAACGAATAACTTTACTTCATCCATATGAAATTCCTGCCATCCTACAGTGGCAAGTAGAAGCCAATGAATCATATTATAATTGGATAAAAAAAGAGCTAGGCATTTAGTGCCTAATTTGAAATTAGTTGTAAACCTTCACAAAACCATCTCGAAAAAGGGCGTAGCAATTGTCCCGTTAGGGACAAAATATCGGTAGAAAGAAAATAAACATCCACCTACCTTCGTGCCTTTAGGTACGAAATAAACTTCCATCTTAAAACAATGGAAAATTCTTAAAATCCAAATCTTTTTAAATCAATTACTTGGGGCTGCTTGCCCACTTTTGCTTGGCCTGCTTGCTGCCAAATTAAGCTTCGTTTGAATATTATTATCTCTGTATAATGGCTTACCTATTAAAATCATCACATCATTTGCATGTTTTGTCTCAAACTCCTGTGGTTTCATCTCAGCATTATTGTCTACCATTAACAAGGTACTCTCATCAAAATTGTAAAAATACCTTCCTCCACCATTTACCTGATCAAACTTACCATACTCATAAGTGAGATCTTCCTTAAAATCTAACCATTCTCCTGATATAGAATCCCCCATTTTCATATCCGATCCCATAACCACAGCATCAAAAACAAAGACATCTTTCTCAAGAATCCTTATAACCTTGTTTCCTGACTCCTTTTGCCTATGCTCTAGCACTTTGATCGCTTCTGCACGCATTGTCTGAATCTCAGCATCAGCTACATCTCCTTGATTTAATAGAAGGTATGATTCCTTTGAACTACTTTCACTGACCGAACCACCGGTAGTACTTGTATTTTGCTTACAAGAAAACAAAACAAATGATATCAAGATAAGACTTAGGGCTTTCATATTTTTGATTTTATTAATTTTAAAATGAATATATAAAAACTATCTTTGGGTTACCTATGACATCCAATAGATAGTATTAAAAAACAAAGGAAGCAAAACAAAAACTACAATATTTGTTATGTTCATTTCACATCTTTATGATAAATGAGTAATTTGCGCTTTTAAAAACACAAAGGTAATGCTTGATAAGTTTTTATCATATATAAACCAAGAAAAATTATTTTCACTCGATGATAAGATACTTCTAGCAGTCTCCGGTGGAATGGATTCGATGGCTATGGTCCAACTTTTTATAAATGCAAACATAAGTATTGGCATAGCACATGTCAACCATAATCTTCGTGGTGAAGAATCCCAAGAAGACGAGTTATTCATTAAAAATTATTGTGAAACAAATCACCTACCCTTTTTTAATTATTCAATAGATCCTAAAACTTTTGATGGACAAAATATGCACGAAAAAGCACGTCAATTAAGATACGACTTTTTCGAAAAAGTGCTTTTACAACATAATTACCAATATGTTGCCACTGCTCACCATCAAGACGATGTCATAGAAACCTTCCTGATGAATATGACTCGTGGTGCAGGACTAAATGGACTATCAAGCATTCCTTCCAAACGACAAAAAATCATAAGGCCATTGTTATTTGCCACAAGGGAAGAAATATCTAATTTTGTCAATAATTCAAACATAACTTTCAGAGAAGATAGCTCCAATGCTTCAGACAAATACTTACGAAACAGCATCAGACACCATGTAGTACCGGCATTGTATGACTTGGATCCGCGGGCTAAACAAGGTATCCCAAAAACTATAGCTAATATAAAATCGTCCAATGACTTACTAAACGAACTCACTGGCATTTTAAAAAACAACATGGTAACCACATATAAAGATGAAACCATCATTGATCTCAAAGAAATCAAAAAGCTCCAAAACGCAAATTCTTTCCTATTCCAAATCCTTCAAGAATATGGCTACAATTACGATCAATGTGTAGATATTTTATCAGCGCACGATCAAAATAGCCAATTCTATTTAACCAATTCATACGAAGCACTTCTAGATAGAAACAGTCTCCATATCCGCCCTATTCAAATTAAATCTGATAACGAATCAATCTTTCAGCTCGATTTCAACACAGAAGTGACGATAGCCAACAAAAAAATAACACTAGAAACTCTGGATACACCAAACCATACATTTGACCATAACAACAACATTCAACTCATCTGCATCGACGACCTTACTCTCCCATTCACCATCAGAAAATGGCAAGCAGGCGATACTTTTGCACCTCTTGGCTTGAAAGGTAAAAACCAAAAAGTCAAAGATTTTTTAATAAACAACAAACTTTCCATCTTCGAAAAATCAAATGTTGTCGTCATTATCTCTGATGGTAAAATCATATCAATTCCTGGATATCGTATCTCAGATGATGTAAAGATAACTGAGCATAGTAAGGTGATTGTTAAGATCAGTATATTAGACAAATAACTCCGTAAACTCCAAAAAATAACCATCAGGGTCTTTCACAAACATCTGCAATACACCATCAGGTCGTTTTTTAATGTCTTTAGCGATTTCCACGCCTTTTTCCATTAAATAACTTTTTACGGATTCTAAGCTGGTGACAGCAAAGGCAAAATGTAACGCTCTACTCCCTGTGAATGTGATTTGTAATTCCTTATTTTCAATAAGATGAATTTGTTGACCAAGACCAATATCAAACCATGCGCCCGCAAAGTCAAATGCTGGTCTTGGTAACATTTCAAACTGTAGTATTTCTTTATAAAACTTTATACTTCTGTCAAGATCTTTGACCTCTATAGCGAAATGATTAAACGACTTTATGAATTGATTAGTTTCCATCCCACATCAAAAATGCTTTCAAGAATCCATCGATATTTCCATCCAAAACGGCATCTGTATTTCTACTTTCGAAGCCTGTTCTATGATCTTTTACCCGACGATCATCAAGTACGTAGGAGCGTATTTGCGATCCCCATTCATTCTTCATCTTGCCTGCTTCGATTTTATTTCGTTCTACCATTTGTTTTTCCAGTTCGATCTCATAAAGCCTAGACTTAAGCATTTTGAGTGCTTTCTCTCTATTCATGTGTTGCGATCTAGCTTCTTGGCACTGAATGGCGATTCCTGTCGGTATGTGTTTGATCCTAACAGCTGTTTCTACTTTATTGACATTCTGACCACCTGCGCCTTGTGCCCGGAAGGTATCCCATTCGATGTCTGCTGGACTTACCTCGATCTCAATGGTATCATCTATCATGGGATGTACAAATACCGAAGCAAATGAAGTCATACGTTTGCCTTGGCTATTGAATGGACTCACACGCACTAGACGGTGGACGCCATTTTCGCCTTTTAGCATGCCATAAGCATACTCACCCTCGATTTCTATGGAAATGGATTTAATTCCTGCAACATCACCATCAACTCTATCAAGTTCTGTCACTTTGAAGCCATTTTTATCGGCCCACATCACAAACATTCTGTGTAGCATTGATGTCCAGTCACAAGCCTCCGTTCCACCTGCACCAGCATTGATGTCAAAGGTACAATTGAGTTGATCTTCGGGTTGATCAAGTGTCGTTCTGAACTCTATATCATCAAGATGAGCTAACATT
>DAOLFJ010000345.1:0-4814 GCA_035326365.1 Saprospiraceae bacterium
GATGAGATTATTTTGAAGTCAGGTTTATAAGATATTGATTATAAGGCAATAAAAAAATAAACGTACTCTACGGAAGATCTACGCCCAATAAAGAAAATGGCACTTTTTTAATTGCTTTTTGACTTTCTACATTCAGAATGAGTTTCATTTTTGCATCAGGTTTTGTCTCAAAGTAATATGTATGTACTACATTCGTATAGGATGAAGAAATAGGTACAATTTTTTTGCCTTTATCATCTTCAAAATCTACCCCCATAACTTGCGAGTTATCTCCGCCAATGGCAAAAAAGATCATGTTATCGATTTCTGTCTCTGTATAATAACTTAAGTTGTCTACTAATGAGTTGACTTCCGATGCGAAGTTCCTGTCAGCTTCAGGTAGTTTTTGGATATCTTCATAGCGTTGGTTTGCATCTTTAGCACCCATTTTTTGGAGTGTTGCTTTATCATAGAAAAATAATGAAAAGGCAGCACCTTTGGGCGCTAAATTTACACCAAATTTGTTTTTAAAGCCTGATATTTTTATGATGCCACCATTTTCTTCTGTTGGTTTAAATAAGCTCAAACTTCCATCAATATTGATTGTACTTGCAGATCTGGAAGCCTTAAGAAGTTGGATGATGGAGTTGTCGTCTATAGCCACATATTTTGCATCCTCCATCGATTCTGGAAGCAAGTTGATACCTTTGTTATCTACCACTCTTTTTAACTCATTTATTTTGTAGTACGTATAATTTCTAATGTCATCGCCTATGGGTTTTACTTCTACTTTACAATAATCCCAACCTGCATTTATAGACCTGAGTTCTTCTACATTGACCACTTTTAGCTTTTGTGCTTGTACTTCGGTTAAACATAATGTGATAATTGAAATAGTTGCAATTAGTATTCTGAAATGTACCATTTTTATATATTTTATTTTGTTAAAATTGTATCATTCGAAATTTAGTAACAAATATATGCGGTTTCGTAGATTTGACTATGTTTTTAAGTTATTTTTTTGTAATTAATTTATTTTTCAATCATGGATTTACACTCTTCAACAGATAATTTACATTATTTTTTACTATGTTTTTCATTGGTCAAATAAATAAATGTAAAACAGAAGTAAAATATGTAGCATATAAATTTTGCTCTGCAAAACAACGATGGATACCAAAATATGTATGGTTTGAAGTTCAATATTTCGTGCAAATTCTTAGAGTATGTTTAAAAATTCTCAAAGTTGCTAATCAATAAATTGTGGTTTTGAAGATAAAAGAATTAAAGCGTTTAGTGACTAAACAATAAGATTGTTTTGAAGTCAGGTTCTTAAGATATTGATTATTATGCAATAAAAAATTTAAACACACTCTTAAGTTGAATGATGGTGTCACATTTGATTTAGGGATTTAAGGTCCAAATTAATGCCTTTTCTTTGGTCGCTCTGAATATTGTATTGTGCTGTTCATTTGGTTCGTCTGCATATTGCCATGTAAGGTTGGGTAGGTTTTTTGTCTGTAAAGTTTTTGCAAGGCTATCCGTATGGACATTGATATCTTCTGCGTCGGAACCAGCAAACCAAAACCGTTTATTGGTGGTAGGAAAGTTTGCCAAATGCTGATCGGCGGTTTTTAGCAAATACGTATCATTCCACCAGATAGATGGATCAAAAGCGATATAAAAGTCAAACATATCTGGATGTAAAAAAAGTGTTTCTGTGACAAATAATCCAGCCAACGATTCACCTATTATTCCCTTTTGATTGGTTGTTTTGTATCGTTTATTGATTTCTGGAATCAATTCATTTTTGATGAAATTACTAAATTTTTCTGATTGGCCGACAACTGTGGCTATTTCTTTGTCTTTTGCAACTTCAGTAGGACCAGTTAGATCTCTTCTTCTCTCTGTGTTTTCTATTCCAACTAGAATTATGGATGGTATTTTCTTTGATTTAATCAAAGTGTCTAAAGTATTTGCAATATGTGGGAAATCTTCTTTTATACCACCATCCAACATGTAAAGCACAGGAAAGGAATCTACACCTTCTTTATATCCTGGAGGTGTCCAAATATTAATAATTCTTGTTTCACCTATCTCCACAGATGGTATTTGGATAGTTTCATGTGTTGGAATGGGATCAATTGTTTTAGACTGCTCACGACAACTAAAAAATAATAAACTAAAGACGAAAATTGCAACTACGTTATTCATATTCATACAATGTTATATTTGAACTTAAATATTTAATCTGTTTTGTTATATCTTTTTAAAAATTCTTACATAATCTATTAACATTTCATTGGGAAAGATACTATCATCTATTTCTCCACCCCAATTGCCGCCTACTGCCACATTTAGAATCAAAAAATATGGTTTGTCAAAAGGCCATCCTTCATTGGTAGCAACTCTTCCATCTTGTCCTTTGGATGATTCGTAAAAAAGTTTTCCATCATACACAAATTTGATGCTATTTTCGTCCCATTCGATACCATAAGTGTGGAATTCATTAAATACATTTGGTAGCCTTTCGAAGTGCGTGATTTGGGTTCCTTTTACATGATTATAAAGTTCAGAATGGAGTGAAGTGTGTACCATGCCAGGGTCTTTGCCTACCTGCTCCATGATGTCTATTTCTCCACACAGCGGCCAAGGTTCTTCTTTGGTCCTGATAGTCACAGGAAGCATCCAAATAGCTGGCCAACTACCTTTCCCTTGTGGTAACTTTGCCTTGACTTCTACTTTGCCATATTTTTGATTTATTTTATTGTATGTCGTAAGTTTTGCAGAAGTATAACTCCTGTTTTCATAGTCTTTTTTGACGGCAACTATATGTAGCTTTCCATCTCTGAGATATGTGTTTTCTATTGATTTTGCTAAATAATATTGTTTTTCATTATTGCCCCATCCATGTCCTCCTACATCATAATTCCATTTGCTACTGTCAGGCAATCCACTACCATTAAATTCGTCATTCCAGACCAATTCCCAGCCTTCATATTCAGTTGGACTTTTATGGTTCTGACTGATTATTATAAAAGGTATAATCATTAAAAGGAAGGTGAATTGAATGTTTTTAATGAAATTCATATTTTATTATTGTTACAATTTAATGTGAAAGTTAATCCCAAACGTATGTGGCAACACTATGTGCAGGTAAAGTCGCCAATGCTTTTTTGCCTCTGTATTGTATATTAAACATTTCTGTTTTGTCTGTTTCATTAAGCGCTATGATGACTTTTTTCCCCTTTGGCGTGAGGAATGATACTTGATGGATATTGTCAATAGTATTGCTTTCTATTCTAATGGAATTAGGAAGGACAAATCTACTGGCATGAGCAATAATGTAAAAAGCAACATTTTTCGATGCGAGATTTCCGTCAATAGTGATAGCACCTTTACATTCAGTACAGCCACCTGGTGTATGTGGTTCATAGTATGGATCACTGGCCAGATTCCATTCGAGCGTTATCTTACTCCAATGTTTCATGCTACCTATCAGTACGTTTTTGATATGCCATTGTAGATCTCCATCAAAATGACCATTTGCTCCAGTCCATTGTTCTGTAAAGTATAGATTTTTGGTAGGGTAGGCTGACTTTACCTTTGATAATGCATCTATCTGTCCAGCGTATAGATGAAATGCACTACCATCTATATACTTATTAGCTTCAGGGTCATTAAGTATAGTAATAGGGAAGTCAGGTCGATCACAATTATGATCCCAAATGACAATTTTTGTATTTATTTTATTGGCTTTAAATTTTGGTCCCAAGTGTTTTTTGATGAATAATGCCTGTTCGCCTTCATTCATTAGCATACTCGGATTGTTGCCTCCATGTTGTGGCTCGTTTTGTATGGTCAAAGCATCGATATGGACACCTATCGTTTTCATTTGTTGAATATATTTTACAAGATAATCAGCATAAACATCATAATATCTGGGTAGCAATGAACCACCAATGGAACTTCCATTTGACTTCATCCATGTGGGAGGACTCCATGGAGTTGCCATAAACTTTATAGTCGGTTGGATCCTTAATATTTGTTTGATTATGGGCAATAGATATAGGGTATCATTTGATAATGAAAAGTTAGATAATGTCATATCTTCTAGACCTACGAGCAAGTCATTGTAGCTAAATACTTTATCGTCCAAATCAGAAGCACCTACACTCAATCTCAAGTAAGAAATACAAGCCTGATCTCCAGAACAACCGAACAATTCATTCAATATTTTATCTCTTTCTGATGGTGACATTTTACTCAATAATAAAGCGCTTCCTCCTGTCAAAGTGAATCCAAATCCATCGATGCTTTGATAAGTTATGCTAGTGTCTATAGAGATGGTAGGGTAGTTGTTTTGTTGGTCTGAAAAGGTAAGGTTATTTGGTTGCTTTTTGAGCAGTGATGTTTGATCAGCTGTTGTCAGCCAAACTTCTACTTCATTTTTAAGTGAATTAGTAATAGGTTTTATTTCCTGATCATTTTCAATGCAACCTAACATCAAAAGAATATATAAAATTGAGTTGTATAAAGTCATTGGAAATGAATTGTTATATCAATAGATCTAATTTATTTAAGCTAATGAATGTTTGCGAAACAAACTAAGCCTTAGTGACAATTTAAATCGCATAAAATGTGTGCTTTCCTGATTAACAAATTGTAAGCAACAAATGTATGAATTTTAAGGAATTTGATTCATTATAGACCGTATAATTATTAGGTAGGACAATGATAGTATATTTTGCCAAGTTGTACTTCTCTTTATTGCAATAACTAAGAGTATGTTTAAAAAATTTTCTTAGTTGCTAATCAATAGGTTAGGGTTCTGA
>DAOLFJ010000346.1:0-4813 GCA_035326365.1 Saprospiraceae bacterium
GCCATTTATGCTCTGCACAATGTGCCACTTTATGTGAGTGAACTTTTCATCTGGACCACGTCTGATCCATATGCCAATCTAACTAACATTGGTACAATAAGAGATGAATTTGTAGAAACTCTCCAGAATAATTATGATGGAAGAATTGCTCACTTACTTTCTGTTAGAGGACTTGGCGGAGGTATAGCTAATGGTATAGGTGGATTCTGTAATAGCTACCCTACATATCCAGGACCACAATGTTTTAGTAGTCAATTGTCTTCTAGCATCACACCATATCCAAATTACTCCTTTAATAGCTATGTCATTGCACATGAGATGGGTCATGTTATGGGATTGCGTCACACCCACGCTTGTGTATGGAATAATAATCTGACCCAAATAGACGATTGTGGTAATATGTACGCCTTTGACAATGGAGATACCCCTGAAGGATTAAGCTGTTATGACTCAGATAATGATATTATTCCTGCTGGGGGAGGTACGATTATGAGTAACTGTAACCTTCTAAATGGAGTAGGTATCAATCTAAGTGCTGGATTCGGATTGCTACCAGGACAAATGCTTTATGAAAACTTTGTTTATGCGGATTGTACTACAGGCATTTCTTGTGGGTCATTGCCACCGGTAAATGATCTTTGTGCCAATGCCATAGGGCTCACTGTAAGGTACAGCTGCGAAAGCAATACCTTTAACAACATTAGAGCGACAGCTACGGCAGGCGTACCCGCATTCACATGTGGCAATCCAGGCAGTCCGATAAATGATGTATGGTTTAAACTTACTGTCCCGCCATCTGGGACAGTCTCCATAGAAACCAACCAACCCACAGGTGGATTGACAGATGTCATCATCCAAGCTTATTCTGGTACATGTGGCTCTTTAACTTCCATTTCTTGCGATGACAATTCAGGAAATGGAAATCATAGTCTCCTCACCCTTACAGGCAGAACACCTGGAGAGACTATTTACATCCGTCTTGTGGATAGTGGTAGCAACAATGAAGGTCTATTTGATATTTGTGCATATGACTCTAATCTGCCTTGTCATCCTGACTATACTGCATTAGTTTCTTTTTACAATGCTACTGCTGGCAGTTCGTGGACCAATAAATCAGGTTGGCAACAGGGTGCAGCAGGGACCAATTGTAACGTTTGTACTTGGTATGGTATCACTTGCAATAGCGCAGGCAGGGTTACAGACATCAGACTATCTAGCAATAACATCACAGGAAATAGCATACCATCCACATTGACACAGATTTCATTTCTAAATCATCTCGTGTTGTACAATAATAATCTATCTGGAAATATTCCCAACTTTCTAAATAACTTTCCAGTTTTAGTAACACTTGACTTAGGTGGAAATGATTTTACTGGGGCGATTCCAACTAGTTTAGGTAGCATTAATAATTTAAGAAGTTTGTACCTTGATGGAAATCAACTCTCAGGCAGCCTACCTGGAAGCTTGACAAATATAGATTTGAGTTTGATATATGTCCAAAACAATGCATTGACTGGATGTTTTCCTTCTGGCTACAGCAAATTCTGTGACAAAGCTTATAATTTTTCAGGAAATCCTTTGCTAGCAAATGGCATTACATTCGCCACTTATTGTGCCACGGGCAATGGTGGAGACGAAGATAACGATGGATACTGTCAGAGTCTAGGAGACTGTAATGATGACGACAATACGATGTTTCCCGGTAATACTGAAGTTTGCGATCTGAAAGACAATAACTGCAATGGTCTCATAGATGATATCGCAACTCCACAGACCAATACATGGATAGCAGGTAGTGGATCTTGGTTTGTACCTACTAACTGGAGTCTAGGCGTGGTACCACAAAGATGTCAAAATGTCGTCATAGCAGGTAGTAATGGGACTGTAGTAACCATTCCAAGTGCTCAGTCAGGAGAAGCTAGATCAGTACTAGTACAATCAGGAAAAAGCCTAATCATCCAAAACACTGGTAGCCTGACGATTAATAACGGGCTAAATCTGATCAACTCCGGGACTGTCACCAACAATGGTACTTTAACCATCAACAACATCCTTGATAATGCGCTCTTTGGCATTACAAATTCTGGTACAATCACGAATAGTTCATCAGGTTCCATCACGATACAAAATTCTGGTGTAAGGTCATTGTCCAATAATGCTGGTGGTATATTGACAAATAATGGCAGCCTTACGATCGATGGCAACGCTGTAGGATCAAGCAGCACAGGCATCTACAATGCAGGAAATACACAGAATTCAGGCCTAGTTACGGTGAGAAACATCACTGGAAACGAAGTCATCATAGCACCAGGATCTACTTTTAATAATCAAATAAACGGTGTGTTGAATCTAGAGTAGCGTTTTTCACTTATCAGGCAGGATGCCTAAATGTACTGCATAGTAGCTAGGAAGCTACGACGAACAAATTGCTTCTTAGTTACAACTTCTGCTTAATCATACATTTATAAATCACCGAATATCTTTCAATAAATACTCCAATCCATTGGTCTTGATCACAAATGCGGTGGACAAGATCATACCTAATCTACCTTGTGGAAATCCTTGGGTTGACATCCATTCTAGATAATAAGTTGGAATATGTTTGATCAGCGTGCCCTTATATTTTCCATAAGGCATCGTCATTCTGACTATGTCAATGAGAATCGTATTATCTGGTTTATCTTCCAATCTTTGCCATTATATTATACCATTTCTTCTTCTACTGCTGCAAGGTCCATGACTTCTTCTTCCTCTTGAATTTGATCAAGTTCTATTTTCAGATTATCAATGATAAATACCTGACGTTCAGGCGTGTTTTTACCCATGTAATAAGATAATAAATCTTCGATTTTAGTACCTTCTCCTAGGATGACAGGCTCCAATTTTATATTTTCACTGATGAAATCTTCAAATTCATTAGGTGATATTTCTCCCAAACCTTTGAATCGGGTGATCTCTGCCTTTCCTCTCAACTTTTGGATGGCTTCTTGTTTTTCTTGTTCGCTATAGCAATAATATGTTTTTGCTTTATCTCTCACCCTAAATAGTGGCGTATCTAGTATATACAAGTGACCCATCTTGACCAAGTCAGGAAAAAACTGCAAGAAAAATGTCAATAGCAACAATCGGATGTGCATACCATCGACGTCGGCATCTGTCGCTATAACCACACGATTATAACGAAGATTTTCGATACCATCTTCTATGTCTAGCGCGTGTTGGAGTAGATTGAGCTCTTCGTTTTGGTATACCACTTTTTTGGTCATACCATAACAATTTAATGGTTTACCACGGAGACTGAATACAGCTTGAGACTGTACATTTCTAGCTTTGGTGATGGATCCACTTGCCGAATCTCCCTCAGTTATGAAGATCGTACTAGCCAGTTTTTGTTCGTCTTCTGCTTTTTTGCCATCAGTGAGGTGAATCCGACAATCACGCAACTTTTTGTTGTGAATATTGGCTTTTTTTGCTCTTTGATTGGCTATCTTTTTGATGTCAGCTATCTCCTTTCGCTCTCTCTCTGACTGAAGTATCTTGCGCAAGATGGCATCAGCAACTTCTTTATTTTTGTGAAGGAAGTTGTCTAAATTTGTTTTCATAAAATCTACGACAAAAGCCCTGATTGACATCCCTTCAGGAGCCATATTTTGAGAACCAAGTCTAGTCTTGGTTTGAGACTCAAATACGGGTTCTTCCACCTTAAGACTTATGGCGCCCACAATCGAAGTCTGTACATCTCGTGTATCAAAAGGCTTATTGTAAAACTCTCTGATCGTCTTCACGATTGCCTCTCTGAATACAGCCAAGTGTGTACCTCCTTGTGTGGTATTCTGACCATTGACAAAGGAATAATACTCTTCACCATAAGATGTATTGTGTGAGATGGCTATCTCTATATCTTCTGCTTTAAGGTGGATAATTGGGTATAAAAGATTTTCAACATCGGTTTTTCTTTCCAATAAGTCCTTCAGACCATTTTTTGATACCAACGTTTTGCCATTGTAATTTAGCTTGAGCCCAGCATTTAGATAGGCATAATTCCAAAGTTGGTTTTCTATATATTCAGACCTATATCTGTAATGTTTAAAGATAGTTTCGTCTGCTATAAACTCGATCAGTGTGCCATTTGGCTCCGTAGTTTTGGTTATTTTTGGGTCAGAAGTGATAATACCTGCAGAAAACTCAGCCGACTTGGTCTCTCCATCTCTGAATGACTGCACCCTAAAATAACTAGACAATGCATTGACAGCTTTGGTACCGACACCGTTCAAACCTACAGATTTTTTAAATGCTTTGGAGTCATATTTTCCACCTGTATTAATCTTGGATACACAGTCCACGACCTTACCGAGTGGAATACCACGACCATAATCGCGGATGAATACCTTGCCTTGTTCGATAGAAATATCAATACTTTTACCATTTCCCATGACAAATTCATCTATGGAGTTGTCTATGACTTCTTTTAGCAAAATATAAATACCATCTTCTTGTGCCGAACCATCACCTAGCTTGCCGATATACATCCCGGGTCTGAGACGTATGTGTTCTTGCCAGTCAAGACTTCGTATATTATCTTCATTATAAAGTACGCCTGTATTATCGCTCATATGCTTGTGTGTATAAACCTAAGATTAAAATAGAAGGCAAATATAAGAAAATTTTATGATATGAGTGGTAGATGGGGATTTTGCAGAGAATTTTTCAGTTTCGTTTTTCAATTATTAACTAAAGCTATGTTGATAAATTGAATACCAGTTTATCCATGAAATCCCTAAGAATCCAGGTTAGGTTCTTAGGGATTTTA
>DAOLFJ010000347.1:0-4810 GCA_035326365.1 Saprospiraceae bacterium
TTCAATTATGTAAGCTGTGAACAAAAGTGTGATTAAATGCTTATATCGATTGAAAAACATGTTTTATTCAATTTTCCGATAATATATTAAATATTAATTATATATGAAATCGTTCTTCCCTACTTTTTTTGCATCTTGTTTAGGTGTTTTTGCAGCTTTTGCATTATGTATTTTTATACTCATCGGTATGGGTATATCAGGCATGTCAAAAACCAATAGTTACAGCGACAACTCCATTCTTAAACTAAGTCTTGAGAATTTCATTCCAGAAAAAACAGGTAATGTAAGCCAACAATCCGTTTTCATGGGTGGTCAAGACGAGAGTTTAGGGTTAAGAACGATCTTGAAATTAATAGAAGCTGCTGCCAAAGATGAAAAAATAGTAGGCATCGTTATTGAAAACAATAATACGAGTATTGGCCAAGCTACAATCTTAAGTTTGATGGAAGGACTTGAAAAGTTCAAAGAAAGTGGTAAGTTTATATATTCCTACGCAGATTTCCATAGTCAGTCTTCTTACATGTTGTGTTCTGTAGCAGATTCTATGTTTATAAATCCACAAGGTGGCGTCGATCTAAAAGGATATGGTGCTTCTATTCCATTTTTCAAAAATATGCTGGACAAAGTCGGTGTAGAAATGGAGATATTCTATGCTGGAAACTTCAAAAGTGCCACAGAACCATTCCGTTTGACAGAAATGAGTGAATACAACAAGTTGCAAACCAGAACTTTCCTCACAGATATGAAAGATATTATGGTCGAAAAATTGGCTGCAAGCAGAAAATTGACTCCCGTAGCTCTAGATAGCATCATGACCAATTATGATGGTAGGACAGCAAAAAAAGCAAAAGCGGTAGGATTGGTAGATGAATTGTTTTATAAAGATCAATTTGATGATTTCTTAAGGAAAAGAACAGGTATTGAAGAAGGTAAAAAAATAAAATATGTTTCGCTTTCAAAATACAATACCCTCGCAGAAACAGAAGAATCATCTGACAAAGACAAAATAGCAATCATTCATGCAGAAGGTGAAATCATCTATGGTTCAGACGAATCTGGTATCATAAGTGAAAAGAAATACTTAGGCATGCTTACCAAAATCAGAAATGACAAAAACATAAAAGCAGTAGTACTAAGAGTAAATTCACCAGGTGGAAATGCATTTAGTAGTGAAGTGATTTGGAGAGAATTGGAAAAAATCAAAGAAGCTGGTAAACCTGTGATTGCTTCCTTTGGAGATTATGCTGCTTCGGGTGGATATTATATTGCTGCAGGTGCTGATAAAATAGTTGCTGAGCCAAATACGTTGACAGGTTCTATAGGAGTATTTATGATGTTGCCAAATGCTACCAAACTATTAAATGAAAAAATCGGCGTAAACTTTGATACCATTAAGACACACCCATTTGCAACAGGTTTTAGTCCTGTAGTACAGCTTACCGATAAAGAAAAAGCGATCTTACAAGAATCAACTTTAGATATCTATGACCTATTTATAGAAAGAGTGTCCACAGGAAGAAAAATGAGCGTAGAAGCCACCAAAGAGATAGCTCAAGGTCGAGTATGGACAGGAAAACGCGGTAAAGAGATTGGTTTGGTAGATGAACTTGGAAACCTTGAAGATGCCATTAAAATAGCTGGTGAAAAAGCAAATATAACTAGTTATAAAGTGGTAGAATATCCGACTATAGAAGAAGATTTTTTCTCAACGCTGATTCGTGAAATTTCAAAAGGTAAGGATACTGAAGATGTGACAAGCCTATTTGTCAGCAAAGAAGAAAGAAAACTTTATGAGCAATACCAGCAAGTAAAAGGTATTCTAAGATGTAAAGAACCCAATGCCAGACTTCCTTTCTTATTTGAGTTTAATTGATAGTTTTCTATGCAGTATTTGGAATTAAAATCTGGAGAGACCACCATTTGTTTTCACAATAGCTGGATGGGTGTGGAAACAGTGGAAGTAAATGGCCAGATTTATTCTAAAAAATCGTCAGTTTATGGTGCTCAGCACTATTTTGTGATAACTGAAAATGGAAAACATGTAAATTATATTTTGATATCGAAAGTAGCGGCAGATCATATTACCGTAATGGTAGATTTGCTAAAAGACGGAAAACCAATTTACGAAAACGTATTGCTTCCATATGGCGGTAAACCTAAATCTCCCGCAGCAATTGCCAAACAAGAAGGTCTCAAAAGGCTTAAAATGTTTGATGTCGACATTGCGATTGAAGAATTTAAAAAAGCTTTGAAAATCACACCTAACGATCCAGAACTATATTTTAATTTGGCGTGTGCTTATTCAAATAAAGAAAAAGCTGATGAAGGATTTGAATGTTTGAGAATATCTCTAGAAAAAGGCCTAAAGGATACCGATAATATTTTATCGCATGATATGCTTGCTTATTTGAGAGTGCATCCAGGTTTTTCAGAAATCAATTTTTTGTTAGAATCAATGGAGTAATTAACATTATGTGAATGTTTTTTCTTCTTGAAATGAATGTTTAGAACTGCAATTTTATGGTAACTACTTGAGTCGAATTTTAAGTTAGATATGTTTAAAAAACTTAAACAAAAAATTATTTTCTTACGACAAACCGAAAGAAGGCGATCTAATGCGATATAAAGTATTGGTTACAAATAAATTACAATTTAAGATTAAAATTATATTATAAGCACAAAATTTTGTATTTTTCTGTTCTACAAATCAAACCGATATTTGTACTATCAAAGTTATTAAAGCCACATTTTATTAATAACTTTTAGATTAGTCAAAGGATTAGTCAGAAAATTCGGAAATGTTCATGGGATTAAAAAACATTCGGAATAAGGCTGATTTTTGTTATATAATAGTAAAGATCAGCCTAATTCCCCGAAACTAAAAAAGTAATAGAGTTTTGAATTTTATATAAATTAGCAAAAAAGAGATTTGGATACAGAGCGTGAGATACTCTGAGTCAAAAGTTTTAAAGTTCATGGGTTATAGTCTAAAATGGTCGCTGGGGGGCGACCATTTTTATTTAAAGTAAATTTCTTAGGTTTTATATCATCCCAAATGATCTCAAAAACCCTTTTAAGAGACACTGAATAAACTTTACAGAATATTCAGTGTTTTTTTTATATAATCTAAAAAAATCATGAGACTATCATTGTCTTTTTCTCCTTGTCCCAACGATACATTTATATTCGAACCGATTGTAAATAATAGAATAGACCTAGAAGGTTTAGCTTTTGACATTACACTTGACGATGTAGAAAACCTAAATAAAGCTGCCATAAATCATATACCAGATATAACCAAGTTGAGCTTTAATGCATTCACGTCACTATCAGATCATTACCAATTACTCAACAGTGGAAGTGCACTTGGAAACAATTGTGGACCTCTCCTTATTGCTAAAGATAAGTTATCCATAGAAGAAATTCCAAACCTAAAAATAGCAATCCCCGGTGTAAATACTACGGCATATTTATTACTCAAATTTGCTTTTCCAAAAGTACATTTTATAACAGAAATGTTATTTTCAGATATAGAAGAAGCTGTACTTTCGGGTAAATGTGATGCTGGACTAATCATCCACGAAAATAGATTCACATATCATCTAAAAGGACTGACAAAAATTATGGATCTTGGAGAATATTGGGAGAAAAAGACTGGAAGTCCTATTCCATTAGGTGGTATAGTCCTGAGAAGGTCTTTTGATGAAAATTTGAAATCAAAAGTAAACAGGGTATTATTCAATAGTATCAGATATGCATTTGAAAATCCAGGATCTGGTATGCCTTATATACGCCAAAATGCCCAAGAAATGGACGAAAACGTTATGCTATCACACATAAATTTGTATGTCAATGACTACTCAAAAGATCTAGGTCCAAATGGCAAAAATGCTGTAAAAAAATTATTTAAAACTGTGCATCCTGAAACAACTGAACAATTTCTAGATCTTCTTTTTGTGCATTGATTTTCACTATAACTCAGAAAAAAATGTTCTTAGTTCCTTTGCATCGACAGGCTTCATTTTTCCAGCAAGGATAAGTCTGAGTTCACGACGTCTACTTGCTACTTCGTATTGATTTTTCTCTTCATTGGTGAGGGGAATCACAGCAGGTACCCTAGTAGGTTTTCCAGAAGATTTATCTATTGCCACGAATGTAAAATAGGCATGATTAGATTGTCTAGGATTTGCGCCTGTGATATCAGCAGCAGAAACTTCTACATATATTTCCACAGATGTGTTAAATGCGCGTGTGACAGTGGCTGTTAGCGTGATTACATCTCCAAGTTTTATGGGTTCGTGAAATGAAATATGATCCACCGAAGCAGTCGCCACTTGTGACTCACAATGTCTCGCAGCACACACAGCACAGGCTATATCCATCCATCTCATCAGATAACCACCCATGAGATTACCCATAGGATTAGTATCATTGGGCATGATCATTTCCGTCATGATGGTACGAGATTCAGCTACTAATTTTTCACGCATGTTGATTTATTTATAAAAGTTTTATGGCAAAGAACTATATTCTTAAATTACTTTGAAAGCCAAATTAAAAAACATAAAAAGTGAAATTATGTTCGACAAACCGACATATATTCTGCGCAAAGGTAGTATTTTAAACCAATTCAAATTCAAATAAATCTTTAAAAGCTAATACAAGTTTTTCGCCTACTTCTTGAAGTGGCACTTTGCGACCCAATTCTTTTGCCAACGATGTCACCGTTTTGTTTTCATCAACTATTCCGCATGGAATGATCTTATTAAAGTAATCTAGGTCTGTATTAATGTTGAAGGCAAAACCATGC
>DAOLFJ010000348.1:0-4782 GCA_035326365.1 Saprospiraceae bacterium
TTGCCTTATAATCAATATCTTATGAACCTGACTTCAAAATAATCTCATCGTTTAGATCACTAAACTCTTTAGTTCTTTTATTGTCAGAACCATAACCTATTGATTAGCAACTAAGAAAACTTTTAAACATACACTGATTTTACTTTTATTTTTTGAATAAAAACAGTTGCTTATTCCTTAACTATTCAAAATACTTTTTAGATTTGAGCCATATAAATAATCATTATGGCAGTCACAGGAAATCTAGTAAAAACAGATGGCAAAGATCTCAGGCTAAAACCTACCCTTTCATTTGCCAACATCATCAATATGAACGTTGGTTTTTTCGGGATACAATACAGTTTTGGTCTCCAACAAAGTGCGGTAAATCCCATTTATGATATGCTTGGGGCTTCAGCTCATGAAATTCCAATTCTCAATATCGCAGGTCCCGTGACTGGACTTTTGATACAACCTATCATAGGCGCAATGAGTGACAAAACATGGACACCTAGATGGGGAAGAAGAAAACCATATTTTTTTATCGGAGCGATGATATGCAGCATCTGTCTATTATTTTATCCATTCAGTAGCACATTGTGGATGGCAGCAGGTCTGCTTTGGATCTTGGATGTAGGTAATAATACTGCTATGGAACCTTATCGAGCATTCATAGCAGATACGCTCAATCAAGATCAACAACCGACTGGTTTTCAAGCACAAAGCTTCTTTACTGGATTAGGACAGACGCTTGCTAATGTGTCACTATTTGTATTTCCATTGATGTTTGTAGGCGTCACAGGATCATTGCCTACTTGGGTATATGCATCGTTTTTTTTGGGTGCAGTTTGTTCCATTGGTTCTGTTTGGTGGAGCATGTACACTACCAAAGAGCTACCACCAACTGAAGAAGAAATAGCATTTATTATCAAGTACAATGAAGGAAAACCCAATAAATTCATTCAGTTTATGGGTTATATTCTTTCAGTTTCTATTGTACCAGGTATCGTATATTTTGCACTTTATACAACTGTAGGCATGAATTTCGCTAATTTTTTGATCCTGCCTATATTTTTTGCCTGGATCTTTTTGCTCGCGCAACTTCTAGAAAAATATAAACAGATTGCGTTTGTGAATGCGATCTATCTATTGGTGTCACCATTAATTGAAATCATAGATTCCATAAAAACAATGCCACGTGTCATGTGGCAGTTAGGATTGATTTATTTATTTCAGTGGTATGCCTTGTTTTGCTACTGGCAAAATAGTGCAAAAAGTATAGCGCTTTCAGTGTGGAATGTCACACCATCATCAGACCCAAAACTATATGAAGAAGCAGTAAGTTGGACAGGTCTAGTGAATGGATGGTATAATATTGTGACATTTATGACTGCCTTTGGGTTAGTATATTTTGCCAATAAATATGGAAGTAAATATGTACATTTTATTTGTCTGATCTTGGCTGGCTTAGGCTTTTTAGCTTTTCCATTTATTGCAGACAAAAATTTGTTATTTGTAGCGATTACGGGATTTGGTATAGGTTGGGCGAGCATGATGGGAATTCCGTATTTGATGGTAGTCAATGATATCCCAAAGGAAAGGTATGGTGTTTACATGGGTATTATTAATATGATGATCGTTATTCCGATGATCATTCAGACATTGACATTTGGTTATGTCTTGGAAAATCTATTAGGTAATGACCCACGAAACGCTATTGTTTTTGCGGGTGTTTTACTATTATTGGCAGCGCTTGCGACTTTATTGATAAAAGGTAAAAAAGATGGTGTGATGAGATGATTGGATTTTTGTGGATGTAACAATCATGTCATTAAAACAATCATGTCATCCTGTAGGGATTAAATCGGTGGTTGTATTATTCCTTTGCTATAATCATGTCATCCCGTTGGGATTAATTTGATGGATATTTTATCTTTGCTATAATCTTGTCATCCCTTCGGGATTTGAATCGATGTTTGTATTATTCCTCTGCTGTAATCATGTCATCCCGTTGGGATTGGTTCGTGCATAATGATGACTTTTCTATAATCATGTCAACCCTACGGGTTTTGGTTAGGGCATGATGTTATCGTATTTATAATCATTTCATCCCGTTGGGATTGATTCGCCTTTTTCAAATCCTGAAGGGATGTAATGATTATAATAGCATCAAATACGACCCACATAAAACCCTGAAAGGGTGACAATTCTACACATTTATTTCACGAAAATATCAATTGAAATTATTTAAATGAACATCATTTTCAAATCCCGAAGGGATGTAATGATTATAACACCAATAAATATGACCCACATAAAACCCTGAAAGGGCGACATTTTCTAGCATGTCATTTCAATTCGATCGGATTTCCAATCAAAAATCAAGAATATTTTTTAACCCCGAAGGGATGTAATGATTATAATACCAATAAACATGACCCACATAAAACCCTGAAAGGGTGACATTTTTTAACGTGCACTATCAATCTATCCAATCAAATAAATATTTTTCATCAAATGGAATTTCAAATTTCTGAAGTAAATCAATGTATTCTTCCTTAAATGTTCTTTTTTTGTGATGTTCTTCCTGATTGGCTACGTAATTATAAACATTGTCTATTTGAGAATGCGCATATGAAAATGCGCCATAACCTTCTTGCCAAGAAAATTTACCCTTAATGAATTTCTGTTCGTTAATAAAATTTGAAGAATTATTCTTGATATCTCTTACTAATTCAGAGATATTCATAGCTGGCTTTAATCCAACAAAGACATGGACATGGTCTGCAACACCGTTGACAATAATCGGTTTTTGATTTTTCCCCTTGATTATACCTGATATGTATTTGAAAACTTCTTCACGCCATGGTTTTTGTAGTAAGTTTTCTCTACCCTTTACAGCGAAGACATATTGAATATAAATTTGTGAAAATGTACTTCCCATAATTATTAGATTTTGGTGTCGAAGGTAAATAAAATATTTGAAATCAATATTGTCTTGTTATTTAATTTTTAAATCAATTTTGGATTTAAAAATTTGGCATCCATACAATCATGCTATTTTTATAATCTTGACATCTCAATAATCATGTCATCCCGTTGGGATTGGTTCGTGCGTAATGATGCCTTTGCTATAATCTTGTCATCCCTTCGGGATTAAAATGGTCCGTATTGATAAAGCAATAATTCAAAAAAAAATATCGGAATAAATGTATAACCACTTACTCCGATATTTTCATACAACTAAAACTATTTTGGATCCAAAATATCTTTAATTCTACTTCTCAGGTCGTCTTTATGATTTGCAGACGAAAGATCTGATGAAGCATAGCTGGACAATATACTATCTATTTTCTTGATATGTGCTCTGACTGTTGCCGTAATGTCAGAATTTTTGGCAGCATTGTCTTTTTGGTCTAGTGCTTTGCCTAGGGCATCGACATATGTTCTTTGGAGATTCCTACGATAGATATCGATCGATTTTTTTGACTTTACTTCTGCAAAAATAGCATTGGTCAGGTCATCCATCATTTCGGTCAACTTGTAGGCTTTATCACCATTTAGAGCTTCATTTTCTTGCATTCTTAGCAACCTGTCTTTCATCAAGACAAGATTTAATGTACGCTCCTGAAGACCTCTGATTCTTTCTGTATTGCCATGCTCTTCTATTCTACTTAAGATATTTCTATCCGCTATCCATAATGGTGTGGTAAATAATTGATCATTTAGAAAACGAAGGGCGTCTTTTTGTCTTTCTTTGGCAGTATGGCTATAGACAGGACTATTTTCGTCATATGTTTTGTAATATTCTGACACACCACCTATATTGGCAGTGACGTGGCCCATGTATCTATTCAATTGGCCAATGGCAGCATCATAAAACTCCTTCAACTCTTCAAATCCCTTGGTGTCTTCTCCCATCCATTTTACAAGATTAGGGACAATTTTTTGTAGATTTTTAATACCATATTCTGATGCTTTGATAGAGTTATCACCTATGTCTTCTGTTTGTGCAGTAGGGTCTGTAGGTAATCCTCGTTGGCGACCGAATCTATAAATAGGATTATTTGCTTTTTCTTTTATCCAATTATTTATGATCGGTCTTTCGGATTCTGGTGTGGCGTCTTTGATGAGTCTGTAGCCATATTGGATTGACCAAATGTCATAAAGTCCGATATCTGGCATTAGACCTACAGCGCCATCTTCTGGCTGTGCCACGTAATTAAATCTAGCATAATCCATGATCGACGGAGCTGTACCCATTTTTTTTGTAAAATGTGGCGACCTCAGAGAATCTACCGCGTAAGCCGAACTTGCGCCCATATTGTGTGGAAGCCCTAAAGTATGACCGACTTCATGCGCTGCAACAAATCTTATCAATCTACCCATCACTTCTTCTCTCAGTTTTGGTGTTCGTGCGTCAGGATTGATGGCTGCTGTCTGAGTAACAAACCATGTACGCAATAAATTCATCACATTGTGATACCAAATAATGTCACTCTCTATGATCTCACCTGTACGTGGGTCGTGCACATGTGGTCCCATGGCATTTTGGATATCTGTACTCACATATCTGATCACAGAATATCTCACATCTTCAGGCGACCAATCGGGATCTTCTTCTTTGGTCGGAGGTAGTTTTGCCATGATGGCATTTTTAAATCCTGCCGCTTCGAAAGCTCCTTTCCAATCATTGACACCTTGCATCAGGTATGGTCTCCATTTTTCGGGAGTAGCAGGATCTATATAATAAACAATAGGTTTTGCTGGTTCTACGAGTTCGCCACGAAAATACTTTTCTCG
>DAOLFJ010000349.1:0-4747 GCA_035326365.1 Saprospiraceae bacterium
TCTAAGTCGGTGTAAATTTTAGGAAAAGCACTCGCTCCATTGACCAAAATCTCTACACTGTCTTGATAACAGAAAGTATTCTCAAATCTGACTACACCACTTATCGTTACTGTAGATTCGTCTGTGAAATCTATTCCTGAAGCGGCTGTGTTACTTGGATTGATATTGACCAATCTTTGGCTAGGTCTGAACAAGTGTTCTACGGCTTCTTGGTTGTAAGTTATGATAGAAAACGAAGCATTATGTACTAAACCATCACCCAATCTCGCCACACCTGAATCCTCAATCAGTGTACCTTTACCTTCATTAAGATCAAAATAATGCACTAAATCAGGATGTCCAACATTAGTCCCTCCTGAGCCAAATTGTGAAGCATTAAGTTGTATATCTTGGATAGAAAGAAGATTTTTATAAAAAACTACTTCATCAATTAAACCTGTATAAAAATGCTCGGGCGTTGATCCTTTTGCCGCTATCTGCCACTTATCACCTATCCAATCACCACCTACAGAAGCAAAACTGTGAGATGCTACGTATGTTCCGTTTTTGTAAAAATTCACTTCATCAGTGCTAGCATCGATCGTAAAAGATAAATGGTGATAAGTCGTTGATATAGGACCCAAAACTTTATTCTCCCCATTAACAGTCAAATTAAGATTGCCTGCTTCTATCCACAATTCAAAGTCTGCTCCTTTGGTCAGTATAGTCTGCCTCGATGTAATGTCATAAGGATGAACGATAATCTCCACCGTCGCACTATCGGCTAGATCAAAATCTGTCAACTCAGCATAAGCACTATAAGCAGCATTCGTTTCTAAGGCATAACTTTTGTAAAATATTTTGGATGGAATAGCTGAAAAATTCTCGACTTTACTGTAATTAATACCTTCTATAGCATAAAAACCAGTCTCATCTGTCATACCTCCATTCTGAACTCTAGAATGATCGTCAGTAAATGAAGCACCAAAAATGTAAGCATGCATTCCATTGGCACCTATATCAAAAGACCTCCTTCCGATGCCCTCATCAAATTTCCAATACGCTACTAGACCATCTGTTTTTTTGGATACTGCAAGATCTTTTGTCAATAAAATCTCTGTACTAGTAAGCGGTCTGTTAAATAATCTCACATCATCTATCCTACCATCAAAAAATCCTGCAAGATTCCTTCTCGCTCCTATTGAGATTAGTGCGTTTTCCTGAGCAATTTCTGCTTTGATGCTCGATATATATTGTCCATCTACGTAAAGGAGAAGGCTACCAGCAGCATACACAGCTGTGACTTGGTGCCAAGCATCAGGTTCAGTGGTAAACTGATGTGAAATCTCATATTTCGTAGTGCCATCTCCGGTGCCTATCACGATACCTTTGCCCATCGATGAAGGTGTCGTATGTATCCAAAAGTTCTTATTAAGATCACTTCCAAAATCTATAATACCATCACTGTCATAAGTCGCGCCTATCTTTACCCATGAAGATACCGTCCACATCTCGTTAGGTACTTGTGGTGTATGTGATACACAAAGATAATCATCATTACCATCAAATAACATCGCTGTACCTACTATAGGCGTAAGTCTGACAATAGATCCAGGTACAGGATTGTTACTAAATGTTCTCACGAGACCACTGACAGCCCCATTAGGATTTACAAAACCATAGGACTTACCTTCTGACCCATTTCCGAATTTATTCCTACCATATACGCCATAATCATAGATCTCTCCTGCCTGCACATTAAAATCTATAAATTGGTTGACTTTTTTATCTACTTGGGTCAAAAAAGCACCATCTCTAGTGACTACATATCCGTCAAACGGCTCCGCACTCAAAGGGTCAAGATTCCAAGAGATGAGTACCCTATCAGGAAATTCTCCTTGAGTGGCAACGGTTTGTGGCGCTTTAGGAGGAAGCAAAAACCTAGTCCAGAATCCAGTCTGAGAAGTAAATTCTTTGCCAACTCCTGAACCTACAACAGCCTGAGCCACTGTAAAACTCGTTCTATTTCTAAAAGAAAACGCATTAGTGACGCTACCATAGTTGACTATGATCTCTCCTTGGGAGACAGGCAACTTGGCTGTAGGATCACAATCTGTTTCTATTTCCGCTTGTGTCCATGCTGTCACGGAGACAAATGTAAGCACCAGCAGATAAATATATTTTTTATATAAAGATATCATGATTCAATTTTAATAAATGAAAAAACATTGTGTTATTTTAATGCCTTATTTGTATTAATTGACCCTGATATACACATAAAGATTCATGTTTCTAGGACGTGTCTCACTTATACCTGCATTATTAATGCTACCAGACACCGGACCTGACACTGAGTGATTGTGATCACCTGCACTTTCCGTAATTCCGGTAAAATCATTATCTTGGCTATTTTCGAGACCATCCCCTATAGCATTGCCGGTTGTTTGAAATCCTCTTTTACTTACTTTGAATTGATGAGTGTGCGAACCACTAGAGTTGGTTGTACCACTAAAAGACAAACTATGTCCGTGACCATGCGAACCTAGTCCATGATCTTGAACACCAGCTATAGGAGAGCTTGGAGACCTATCAGGGTCATTGCCATCTGTATATTCGTGTGCTCTTAGGAATAGACCACTTGCATTGGGCTTAGTATTCGTTTGGATGATGCTAGCCAACTTTGTACCGAACATACTGCCACCATCCATAGGCACCCAGCAATCTCCATTTTCTGTCGCAAACTGTGTAGGATTGAGTATAGAATATTTTACATCACCTACCGCACCCGAACATTCTACTTTTATCGCAGATAGTGCAGTATTGGCAGCAAATGTATAAGGTGCATAGGTCAACTCCGTACGTGGTGTAAGCTCATATGCGCCAACCTTAATACCTAAGTAAAGCGTCTGATCAAAAACCGTAGCATCAAGCGGTGTGACACTACCTAAATAATGGCTATATATACCTCCCGCACTCTCTACAGATGCAGTCTCAAACCACTGAATAGTACCACCAGTCTCAACGGTGTATAGTCTAAACTCAACGGTATATGTTCCGTCTTCTACAGCTGCACCATTGGCATCTTTTAACGTGCCTTGAATGCTAATTTTTGCAACAGATTGTGCATTAACGTTCATTAATACTGAACAAAATAATAAAAATGTACATGTAAATCTTGCTAAAGTTTTCATAACTTATGAAATTTTAAAATTGATGAAATAATTGTTAGAAAAGAGTAAATTATCTTAAGTGTGATAATTATTTATAAAATTTGATACTTCTTGCTATTTTGACCTTTTTGTCCCCTGTCATCAATAAGCATCTATCCATGGGTTTGTATCCAGTTACATGTCTTTTATTAATTAAAAACGAACGATGTATTCTTTCAAAATCCGGATGTAATAAGCCTATTTTTTGTGACCAATGTTTTAATGTTTTAGATGTTAGCATCTGATGGCCTGACGCTAAAATTATGGTGGAATAGTTGCTTTCAGCTTGTATCATAATAATATCAATCAGCTTTATAAATTGAATAATATCATTTTCTTTAACTTTAATAAACTGTTCTGGAAGCCCAAGATTTAACTTTATATCATTAATACTTTCGCCCATAAAATTGCTACCACCAAAATCCGTCATGCTTTGATCGTCTCCTTGTTTGTATAAAACAATTTTAAAATATGTCTGCATATGATTTAATTATGAAATACTAAATTTCAGTGACAAAGGTAGATTTGAATGAAATTTCCCACAATAGTTATTTTTAATCAATTACTTGAATTCAATGCCTAATTTAGTTATAAATAACTAATAATCAGCGTTTAATCGGATGAATATTTCAGAATAATGATCTAGCACCTTAAAATTATGATTGATTAAACGACTTAAACTACTAATTTAATGTTAGCTTTGTTTTTCAAAACTTTAAGATGAATATTTTAGTATATGATGATCATAAATTTGTAACAGAAGCAATATTCCAATTCATATCAAAACAGAATAAAGCTAATGTTACAGCTACGTGCAATACTATTGATGAAGTTAAAGAAGTTATGAGTAAAAACAAGGTGGATATTTTAGTTTCCGACTTGTTATCTAATGAAGATGCAGGATTTACATTAATTGAGTTTATCTTCAAAAATTATCCTGAAACTAAAATTATTATTTACTCAAGTGTAACTTCGGAATTTATAATTGATGCTTTGTTAGATATGGGTGTTTCAAAATTTGTAAATAAAATAGATTCTTTAGATGTATTATGGGAAAATATTGAAGAAATTTATGAAAATATAGAACCTGTGCATCATAAATATTATCAATCCTTAAGACTCACAAAACGTGAAAAAGAAATAGTATCCTTATTATCTCAGGGGCTAGCAGCCAAAGAAATAGCAAACATTCTAGGATCTTCTCCTAATACTATTAATAACCAAAAAAATGCTTTGTTAGAAAAATTTAATTGCCTCAATAGTATTGATTTGGTGGTGAAGCTATCACAAATGGGATTGATAGGAATCATTTAGAGAATGTTTAAGCCCCAATAATTATCGATAGATAAATGCATGCTGCTTAAAGTCAAAGTTACGAGATGCAAACTCGCGACAGCAAGGTTAACGGGATTCTTATGAGCGGCTTAAAGTTTTAGAGTATTTTGGACATCTGACATCTTCAGCAGACCCTATCTATCCATCGGATGATATTTTAAGACTCGACTTAAAACCAAGCTTCCTCTGCCATCAGCAATAGTTAGGACAAATCTAAACCAACT
>DAOLFJ010000350.1:0-4730 GCA_035326365.1 Saprospiraceae bacterium
CAATAAAGAAATACTGATTACTCTGAGGCACATATGTTCTAGTTTGCCCATAAATAGTAGAATTTCCATTGTCAATCAACCCCAAATTGATGACTTGAAAAGTCATTAAATCTAATGAATAAAATTTACCAAATTTTTCATAAAGAAGTCTGTTCTTTGCGAAATCATATTCGATATTCTCTGGATAAATATTGTGAGATTCAATAGACAAATTAACTAAATCTATTATGTGAAAATTTCCATTGTGGCCAGGCAAACTACCGCCAAAGAAATACCTTCCATTGTAGCGGTCAATAGCTGATCGAAATCCTGTATTAATCCATGGGTTTCCAGAAAACTCAATTAAAGTATCTTTTGAATTATCGAGTAAATTGATAGCGCAAAATAGGTTGTCCGAAAATCCATATATCCGCTGGGAAATTGCTTTTTTAATTACTATAAAATGAATTATTAGTAACGAGATAATTAATTTTTTCATACTTACATTTTTTTATGTCGTTTATTTAGCTTGGTTGAAATTTACCTATTCCTACAACAAACCTACGAAACCCTTACGGCTTTTCCAAACGAATAATAGAAAATCTATTTTAAACCTTTATTTCATTATTTTTTTTCCCATCTATTTATCGTGTTGAAGGTCCAAAGAAAGCGTTAAAATAATTAAATGAATGAGGCACAAACAATGGCTTTCATATTGATGACATTAAATGATAATATTTATGATTTCTTGTGTACGCATTAACGTAGACGGTCTCTACCAGCTTTGGTTGGGTGGTACGTTTAATTGATTATCAGCAGATTTCTTTAATGTCCTTTCGGTACAATTTTTACTTTTACTTTCATTTGATCTTTCTTGTCTTCGTTTAAGTCGTTCTCTATTCCTGTCGGATTATTTATATAACCTTCGGGATCATAAACAAAGCAGAATAACAACTTGCAATCGGGGTGTGTTTTATATTTGGCAATATCTATTATTAGTTGTTCACCTAGTTGTTTTGCTTGTAAATTCTTTCTTGTTTTTTTAACTTCAATAACGATTTTTTCATTTTTAAGCAGAAAGTCAGAACGGGTACTAGCACCGGCATAGCTTGGATTCCATTCTTCTGTCCTAATGTCATCATAAAAGATTTTCAAAAGTGAATGTAATAAATCTTGAACATCGTATTCGTCATTTACATCTAGTGTTTCGCGGTGGTCATATCTTTGTCGAATTTGTTTAACTATAAGATGAAATTTATCCATAATTGTTTCCAATAAAAAAGCATCGTCTTTATTATTTGATTTGATGCTGGCTTTCATTAGATCCTTTTTCGCTTTCCAAGGGAAATCCTTTCCGCAAAACTCACAAATAACAGGTACCGTAGTTTGTCTTCCAGAAATAAAAACTACTCCTTCTGTGTGATATTCTCCTTTGATATCTTTGTTACAATTTTGGCATTTGTGTAAGGTCTTTGCTCCACAAATAGTGCAAAATGATTTGTTAAATTGAGGGCTGCGGTAAAAATTATCATTTACCCCGTGTCCATTCTCACATACTAAATATGCATCATACTGTCCCATTCTTTTTCTATTATGATAATACTGAATAAATTATTTCCATAACAAATCTACAATACAATTCTATTTTAACAAGCTAATAATAGAAAATCTAATTAAAACGTCCATTTTATCATTTTATTTTGCCGCAGAAGATTACGGTTAACCAGGTTTTCATAACTTCTCGCTTTTGCGGGACAAGTAGTGTTGAGTACGCCATGAAAATTTAGTTGTTATGGGTTGGTGTTTTTCGGTCGGTGTTTGTTCGTCCATTTTACTTATTTCCTTTTGCTCTGTTATGGGTTATACACAACATTTCACAATTTTTAATGTCTGTTGCACCACCTTTACTCCAAGCTTTTACATGGTCTGCATCCATTTCAGCAATTGACCAAATTTTATTTTTGTTTGCATTATTTCCCACAGCACACAAAGGACAATTGGAAATACCTTTTTTATCTGCTTCTATTTTTTGTTTTGCATAAACTGCTCTTTTTACACCATCTTCAAAAATACGGATAGCTATCAATTTTTTATCTTTTTCACCGCCTAAGACATATTCAAAAATTCCTTTTGAATTGGTTATATATAAATCGTCAAAAAGTCTTTGTGTAAGTTCAGCAACTTGAGTTGGGTTATAATTATTAGTATGATATGTATCATATAATAGTCCCCAATTTAGACCTTTCATTTGGGAGTAATATTTTGGAAATACAGATTGCACCCATTCAATTATATTTCTAAAATGTTGCCACAATTCTTCAGCATTTTCATCATTTTGATGGTCTGCCATATACTGTTTAACATTATCTTTTGAAATCCATTTTATAGCAGTCTCTAATCCTTTTCCACGACTTTGATTAGCTTCAATTTCAATATATTTATTTCCCAACCCATAACCCACGCAGTTGCTTTTCATAAAATAACGCTTAGCGCTAGTCAACCACGGCCCAGTATAGTTTGCATTTAATAATTCCTGTGAAGTTAGCGGTTCACCTGCAATATTAATAATGGAAAACCACTCTAGGCGCTCATCTGGAGTTCCCGAGCATATATATATATGTAAAGGGTAATTTAAAAAGTAATCCTTTTTTTCTTTTGAAAGATTGTCAAAGTTCTTCGGCATACCATCCATGATGATGGAAAATTCATTACAGGTATATTGGCAAATGCTAATAGTTCTTTGTTGACCATCTATCAGTTCAAATTGCTCTTTCCCTGTTTCTGCCCAATACATAACATTAAGGGGAAATGCAGTATGCGGAAAGCCGCGCATTATTGTTCTGATAACTTCATTACGCTGTTGGTCTTTATACACATATTCTCTTTGGTATGCTGGTCTCACATTTAATCTACCATCAAAGGCGACCACACCCTCTTCAACACTGTCCTTATAGCTTTTAATTATTTCCTTAATACTAATAGGTCTAAGTTCTATTTTCATTTGGTTTTTCTTTGAATTATTATTCTAGAATAAGGACAACTCGTTTTTCCATTTTTTGTAAATGAGATATCTGTTCGTCCTCTATAATTTTTGGTAACTCCGATTTCCTTGCCAGAATTACCTGTAGGAATCCCAATTAATTCAAATTGTTCTGGGTTATATTTATCTAGAAATGCATCAGGAACACCCATTTTTCCAAAAAAATCTTCAGGAATTTCTGAAGTTTTACCAACATCAATAGCGTCAAAATTGTCGTAGTGTGGATATTCATCAGGGGTGTATTTTTTGTAAAGAGTTAATAACTCATGACGTTTAGTTGTGTCAAGATTTGTAAACCAACTAATATTACCCATTTTTTTAATTGTTCCATCAGGCTGTATAAATTCCTTGACTTTACCATACCCAAGCCATAATTTATCTTCCTTAATTAATTTAAATATATTTTTATAATGTAATGCTGTATCTGGGGCCACAATAATAAAATTCTTTTTATAGTGGATCAATTGGTCTAGAAACTCAGTAAATAATGAAAAAGGGGGATTTGTAACAACAACATCAGCTTTTTCTAAAAGGGAAATACTTTCCTTTCCTCGAAAGTCTCCATTTCCTGTTAAGAGTTTCAAAGAATTCCCATCATGCTTTAGTAAATATTCAACATCTCCAAGATTTATACTTCCGTCTCCATTATAATCTCGGACTTCGGAAATTTCTATTTTGTAGGCTTGCTTTGAATTTTTAGATAATCCTTTTTTTAATGGCGGTTTAACATCAAAAAGAGCTAGTTGCGAACCTGCAACAGAACTTGGGTTATAGCAGGTAGCAATTAATTTCTTAAGTCCTAGTTGATTGAAATTCATTGCAAAATATTTGAAAAAATTACTTTCAAAAGGATCATCACAGTTGCAAAATATTGTCTTACCTCGTAATTGCATAGAATAATTTCTCAACTCTCGCTCGATATCAGAAAGCAGGGTGTAAAATTCATCGTTTTTCGCTTCTTTCGCTGAACGGAGACTTTTATTTGCCATTTTATATTATTAAAATTATTATATATTGGTTAAATTGCTTTTTAATATACGTTTGGTGGTCATGTTTACTGGTAACTTTCTTATTTCTACAACAAACCTACGAAACACTCTCGGTTTTTCCAAACTAATAATTGAAAATCTAAGTATAACGTCCATTTCATTATTTTACTTCTGCTACAAAAGATTCCATTTAAACGGGTTTTTATGACTTCCTGCTTTTGCGGGAAAAGTAGTGTTGGACACACTACTAAAACTTTGCTATTAGCAGTAAGATTATTTTATATGCCTTTTATAATGTTTTTTCCAGAAACTTTAGCTTCTTTAAGGTTTAACATTGTTTCTTTTATATTATTTCCCACTCCAATGCTGACTGTCAGGCTCGATTTATTAGAATAATATTCTTTGAGCACTTGAAGCTTTTCTTTAGAAATATTGGATGAAGAGAAAAGTATATCGTCGGCACCAATGAGCAAAATATTTACTTCAGCAAAATTTTCTTGAATGTAAAGTAAAGATGAGTTTATTGTACTTTTAATTATATTACTTATGGCTTGAGCTTTTTCAAAGTCTTCATTGAATAAGTGATAATCTATTTTGTCACCAATGTTGTCAAAATCTATTCTAACTAGCTTTCTCATATTTCTTTGCTGATTCAAATGAATCTACATGATTTTTATTAAAAAATCCAACAGATATTTTTCCTTGAGTTTTTGTATTTGTCC
>DAOLFJ010000034.1:0-25831 GCA_035326365.1 Saprospiraceae bacterium
TAGTTTCTACGTTGTTTTGCACTTTCGTACAAAAAGATTCCTGCCGCAACAGAAACATTTAACGAGTCGAAATCTGTGACAGCTGGTATTTTTATGACTTCATCCACTATTTCCAATACTTTATAATGCAATCCTTTGTCTTCTGCACCTAGAATGATGGCTAATGGCTCCTTCATGTCTGATTGTTCAGGTTCGATAGCATCTTTAAGGCTGGTCGCAACAACTTTCAGACCTAGACTTTGTAGGTCGCTCACCAATGTAAGTAGGCTATTAACACGACAAACAGGAATTCTCAATATAGCGCCTGCAGACGTTTTAACGGTATCTTCACTAATTCTCCCAGCAAAATTTCCAGCTATAATGATAGCATCTGCTCCAAAAAAATAAGCTGACCGCGCTATGGCACCAATATTTCTGACATCTGTGACGCCATCAATTACTAAAACCAATGGTGACTTTTCAGCTTTAAAAGCAGACGCAATAACATCTTTAAAATTATGATATTTTATAGGTGATATCAAAGCAACAACACCTTGATGAACCTTAAATTTGCTGAGTTCGTTTAGTTTGACTTCGGGTACTTTGGCAAGAGGTACATTGGCATCTTTACACAAGTTTCGTATTTGTATCTCAAAATCTCCATGAATACTGCTCAAGACAAATACCTTCTCAATATCTAATCCTGCATCAAAAGCTTCGGTTACCGCATTGCGTCCATATATCGTGTCAGACATAGAAAAATGGTTTTATTTGGTCGCAAAGATGGGAATAAAATAATAATTTTGTCGTATGGGGAACTTAATTATAAAAAAAGATAGTCAAAGAAACAATGTTTTTATACTTTTATGACTTGTTCATTTAAACCTATTTAAATAAACGCCTTTTATATTTATTTTCAAACAATCTATTATTAACTAAATTTTCACCACATGCAGCGCAAATTTTACATTTTAGTATTACTGTTGCTTATCCAATCTCCTTTGATTTTTGGTCAAAGTCAAACAAGATTAGATATCGCACTTAGACACGTCGAGCAAAATGCTAAGAAATGGAACTTGACATCTTCTGATTATGCAAATCTTCAGATTAGCTCAGAAGCAACTTCCAAATCAGGGATCACTTATGTCTATCTAAATCAGACTCACGACAATATTCCTATTAGAAACGCCATGATGACATTGGTAATAAATAGAGAAGGAAAAGTAGTGTCAGATATGCACAATTTTGTGGTAGATGCAAAGTCAAAAGTAAACAAAAAAGCACCAACAATTACTGCAGAAAATGCAATACTTCAGTCAGCAAATCATCTAGGAGTAAGTGTGAAAGGTAACCCAATCCTAAAATCAAGAAGTGATAATGGGAAACTTACTTTCGAAATGCCAGAACTGACAAAATCGTCTATTCCAGCAGAACTTAAGTATGACATGGTAGATAACAAATTAGTTCTAGTTTGGAATTTAAATCTTGATATGAAGTCTAGCGCGGATTATTGGGATATCAATATTGACGCAACAAAAGGAAGTTTTGTCTCTAAAGCAAACTTTACGACATATTGCCAACATCATAAAGACGCATTTGCAAAACATGACAAGTGCGCCATTAATACATTTAGAAATATCAATAAAAAGACACAAAGAGTTTCTCAAGTATTGGCAAATAGAGCAGCGGCAACATATAATGTGTATGCTTTACCAGTAGAAAGTCCGAATCATGGACAAAGAAGTTTAGTTTCAGATGACCAATATTTAGCGTTTTCTCCTTTTGGATGGCATGATACTGATGGCGCGGATGGTGCTGAATTTACAATCACAAGAGGAAACAATGCGTATGCATATCAAGATAAAGATGATGATGATGATGCAGACGGTACGCCTACAGAAGGAGGAGCAGCCTTAAATTTTGATTTTCCAATAGATCTAAATCAGGATTCAAGGGAATTTGCTGATGCAGCAGTGACCAACTTATTTTATATGGTCAATATGATGCATGACATCTCAGCATCTCTAGGTTTTACAGAACAATTTGGTAATTTTCAACAAAGAAATTATTCAGGAGTAGGCGATGGACAAGATTATGTACTTGCACAAGCTTTTGATGGTATTGAACTGCATGAGGCAGGACAAACTGATCCTCCAAAAGTAAATAATGCTAATTTTTCTACGCCAACAGATGGATTTAACGGTAGAATGCAGATGTTCTTTTGGGAGAACTCAGGTGGTGCGGTATCTATAGACTCCCCACAATCTATAGAAGGATTTATTTCTGAATACGGGGCAGCGTCATTTGGTAGAGTCATACCTAATGCCACAGAAACTGCGATCATAGGTAATGTAGCAATTGCAAAAGATGCCACTACAAATCCTACACTAGGGTGTAATACCTTTACAAATGTAGCTGAGATAACTGGTAAGATTGCACTTATAGATAGAGGTGTCTGTGAATTTGGTAGAAAAGTGCTGAACGCTCAGAATGCAGGTGCAATAGCGGCACTAGTATGTAATATTTCTGGTGTAAATGGTGGCAATGGTGAAGAAGTTTTAGGAATGGCTGCAGGTGTTGTAGGGGCATCGGTTACAATTCCATCGGTTTTTCTTAAAAAATCAGATTGTGATAAAATCAGATTTGCTATAGCAAATGGAGAGACAGTACAAATGACCTTCCAAGAAAGAGAACGTATGGGTGCAGAATATCTTGATGGAGCTTTAGATAATGGTATTATTGCTCATGAGTTTGGTCATGGTATTTCGACAAGACTTACAGGTGGTAGACTTAACTCTGCATGTCTTAATAATGATGAGCAGATGGGTGAAGGATGGAGCGATTATTTTTCACTGATCACGACACATGAAGAAGGAGACAAAGGATCGGATGCCCGAGGTATTGGAACATTTGCTGCTGCTCAACAACCTACAGGTAGTGGTATCAGAAGATATCCTTATTCTACCGATATGACTATCAATCCACAGACATTTGATGATATCAAAGGGACCACAGCGCCGCATCCTCTAGGAGAAGTTTGGACATGTATGCTTTGGGATATGTATTGGGGTTTTATAGATAAATATGGCGTAGACCTTGACTGGAATAATACAGAATCCGGAAATTACAAAGCAGCTTTCTTGGTGATAGAAGGTATGAAAATGCAACCTTGTAATCCTGGTTTTATCGCCGGTAGAGATGCAATATTAAAGGCAGATAGCATACATTTCAATAAAGCAAATCAAAAAATTATTTGGGAAGCATTTGCTAGAAGAGGTTTGGGTTATTTTGCAAATGGAGGCTTGACAAATGATAGAAATGATGGTACAGAAAACTTTGATGTACTTCCGACACTAATAGAAAAGCTTAAAATAACCAAAATAGCAACAGCTTCAGTGGATGCTGGTGGAGAGATAGATGTAGAAATAAACACGATAAACCATATACCTTCTAGGCAGAATAATGTCATAGTTACAGATGAATTACCAAATGGTGTTTCATATGTAGCCGGTTCAGGTAGTATCGAGCCAGAAATATCTGGCAATGTTTTGACATTTAGCTTAGGTAATTTAGAGTATGAGCAGAGAAATAAAATTACGTATAAAACAAAAACAAATAACACAAATAAATCAACAAGATTAGCATTTGACAATTTTGATAATGATTTAACTTGGGATATTCAGAAAAACCGTGGTAGTGAAGATTGGTTACCAAACTATGATATTTATAGAAGTCCAGAAGTCTCTTGGCACGTAATAAATGTAGTAAACGAGACAGATGCACTCTTAATATCTACACCATTTACTATCACAGGAACAAATCCTGCTATGAGATTCTGGCACAAGTATAATACCCAAAATGGATTTGATGGTGGATTTTTAGAAGTAATCGTTGATGGTGGTATTCCACAAGTAGTCGATAAGTCTAAATTCTTTAGAAATCCATACAATTCTGAGATTGCCTATGCAACACTTGCGGTACCAGCATTGAGTGGTTTTACAGGTTATTCTGGAGAGGAGTGGACAGACTCATACGTAGATTTGTCTGAGTATATAGGAAAGACCGTATCGTTCCAATTTAGATTTGCTACAGATGCAACTATTGCACCTGATGCTGATTTTACAGGTTGGATAATTGATGATTTTGAATTATTAGATATATTTAAGTATTCATCACAGGCTTGTATTGCAGCAGAAGATGGTCAGGGTGAAGAGACTTGTACAGAAGCTATAGAGACTGTTATAAACAGTGATGGAACCGTTTCTACAGAAGATACTAATAACGATTATTTCGGAGTGACACTTACGCCAAACCCTGCAGAAGATTATGTTATTATTTCAGCTAGTTCACCGTATAATGTCACTGCGAATGTTGAAATCACTAATATTGATGGTAGGGTCATATATACATCATTGATGAAAATAGATGGCAAGGAAGAAAGAATGACATTGAGAACAAATAATCTTCCAGGAGGAGTTTATCTTGTAAAAATTCAGTCAGGCAAAAACTTCAGCATCAAGAAGTTAGTAATAAAATAAAGTTATATTAATTTCACACTTATCGTAAAAGAGGTGGCATGTTTAAATAAACGTGTCACCTCTTTGCATTTATTGGAAGGACTACATAAATATGGTTAACGATCTGTGCAACTAAAAAAATCATATTAAAAATCTTTTAAATATATAATTTTAATATCTTTGCGGATTATATTCAAAGCTTGATGATTATAGCTGATATAATGGAGAAAGTTTTTTGTAACATACCAAAAAGATTTTATATTGATTGCTTACCTTAATGGTTCTATATCCCACAAGACTCCTACTTATATTTATGTAGATTGTAATGGTGTAGGATATCATGTAAACATAAGTTTGAACACATATTCTAAACTTGAGAATTTATCCAAAATAAAAATCTTCACATACCTTAATGTTAAAGAAGATGAGCAGTCTTTATTTGGGTTTTTTGATGATGAGGAGAGATCCTTGTTTGTTTTGCTAATATCAGTGTCAGGAGTAGGTGTTAATACCGCAAGGGTAATATTATCTTATATGACGCCAGAAGAAGTAAAATCTGCGATAATTCATGAGAATGCAGTAGCTCTAGGCAAAGTAAAAGGTATTGGTCCCAAGACAGCAAAAAGAATTATTTTAGACCTGAAAGACAAGGTAATCAAAGAAACAGGCGGAGAGCAAGTCATTTTATCTTCACCTGAAAGCAATACAATTAGAAATGAAGCGTTATTTGCATTGATTGCTTTAGGATTTCCAAAACCAGTTGTTGAAAAACAGATAAAATCAGTATTAGATAAAAATCCAAATATTGAGATGGTAGAGGATTTAATCAAGCAAGTTTTAAAGCAAATGAATTAATTTCCCCATTTTTTCAGAATAAAATATACGAGAATAATAAAATTGGTCGTTATACGCTGATGTACATTTGTGTTTATGTAAAAAAGCAAATGATATCAACTAAAATTTAAAGGTTTTATGAGTTTAAAACATGTGTTTTTAGTATTTGGTTTTTGTGTTGGGGTAGCTTATTCTGTTTTTGCTAAGCTGCCTTCAAAAAACTTACCAGATCCATATATAATCGATTTTGTAGTTACAGCATTATTGGACACTATTCCGTTGAAAGATAGGAAAGGGGATTTTATTACAGACAAACAAAAAAATCCTTTTGATATCACTACAAAAGAAATCGTACAGAAAGTAGAATACGATCCAGTCTCAGGACACTATATCATCTATGAGAAAATAGGTAACGAATTCTACAGGACGCCTACTTATATGACTTTTGAAGAATATTTAGATTATAAATCCAAGGAACAAGAAAAAGAATATTTTAACTCGTTAGCAGGTATAAAGTCAGACAAAAAATCACGATCGGGCAAAATAGACCCGATGGACAAAGTAGAACTCACAAATAGCCTCATAGATAGATTATTTGGAGGTACAGAAGTTAACATTAAACCACAAGGAACAGTAGATTTAAGTATAGGATGGTTATATAGTCGTAGAGATGATCCATCTTTGCCCATTACTGCACAAAGACAAAGTCAACCTGATTTCCCAACGCCACTGATCAAGATGAATGTGGATGGGAAAATAGGTAAAAAACTCGACTTAGGATTTAATTATGATACACAATCTCAGTTTGATTTTGACAGACAGATAAAACTTGCATTCGATTCAGATGCTTTTTCAGAAGATGATATCATTAAAAAAATAGAAGCGGGAAATGTAAGCTTGCCACTAAGAGGAAATCTAATCCAAGGGGCACAAAGTTTATTTGGTTTGAAGACTGAATTGCAGTTTGGCCGACTGAGAGTGACAGGTTTGTTATCTCAGCAGAGATCAAGGGCTAATAATATAAAAGTAGAAAATGGTGCATCTATTCAGGAATTTGAAATTTATCCTGATGATTATGATGAAAACAGACACTTTTTTATATCTCACTACAACAGAAATACGTACGAAAGAGCACTTTCTACCTTGCCTTTTATCAATACATCTCATCAGATAGCACAGATCGAAGTTTGGATATCAGATGATAGACCTGAATATCAGGATAACTCTACTATGGTAGCTGCGATATCAGATTTAGGTGAGCCAGATCCTAGTAAATTTACATCAAATCCTAGTTTTTTTAGTCCTAATGGAAATACAAAGGACGAAACAGGTATTCCTATACCAAGAAATGGAGCCAATACCATTTATGCACAAATACTCCAAAGTCCCAATATTGTAGATATAGATAAAGTAAATAGTCAGTTAACTTCATTTGGGTTAAAACAAACTCAAGACTTTGAGGTGTTCAGAGGTAGGAGATTGTCTTCTTCAGAATATACTTACCACCCGAAACTTGGTACACTGTCACTAAATATCCGCTTAAGACCAAATCAGGTTTTAGGTGTGGCATACAATTATTATTATACAACTATATGTGACACATTATTCCAAGTAGGTCAATTGTCAGCTTCATCTGTTCAACCTGGGGATCAGACAGACACTACAAGGGTCGAGCCTCCAAAAGTCCACTTTTTAAAATTATTAAAGTCAACTAATCAAGTTACTAAAATTAGAAAAAACAATCAATTAGTTGTTGCTCCGATGTGGGATTTGATGATGAAAAATGTATACCCATTAAGAACAACTTCATTAAATCAACAAGATTTTGAATTTGATATATTCTTTGAAGACGATAGGAAAGACGGTACATTAAAAAAATACATCCCAGAAGAAAATCTTGATAAATTACCACTGCTACAGCTTTTTAATCTAGATAGACTGAATAGATTTGGTGATCCTCAGCCAGATGGATATTTTGATTATATCCCAGGTATTACGGTGATTGAGCGTAGTGGCGCGGTAGTAATACCTGTCCTAGAACCTTTTGGTAAACAACTGACTAAATCTGTTTTAGAAAACGAACTGAATAAAGGGCAACAGAACCCTAATATTACTGTAGATTCTTTAGCACTTTTGAAATATCGGTTCCAAGAATTATATGATACAAGTATCAGTATCGCCCGTCAGGATTTGACAAGAAACAAATTCAGAATGACTGGAAAGGTCAAATCTACATCAAATAATGGTGAGATACCTTTAGGTCCATTCGTTCCGCAAGGTTCAGTAAGGGTTACGGCAGGCAGTAAGACATTGGTGGAAGGCCAAGATTACGAAATCGATTACTCATTAGGAAGATTAAGGATCATTAATGAAGCATACTTGGCTCAAGGTACACCTGTTAATGTGTCTTTTGAAGACAACTCTTTATTTAGCTTGCAGCAAAAAAACATGATGGGTATTCGCGCAGAGTATCAATTTAATAAAAAATCAAGTCTTGGGGCTACTTTCTTAAGATTGGCAGAGAGACCATTTACCCAAAAAGTAAATATTGGCGATGACCCTATCAATAATAAAATATTTGGACTTGATTACAATTATAATGATGAAGTCCCTTGGGTAACCAAGATGTTAGATAAATTACCATTTTACAGTACTGCTGAAAAGTCAAATATCAATTTGACAGCTGAGGCAGCAGGTATCATTCCAGGTCACGCAAAAGCCATAAATACAGGATTTGATGATACAGGTATAGCCAATATTGACGATTTTGAAGGTGCCATTACAAATTTGAATTTGGGTGGATTTAATGCTAATCTATGGTCACTTGCAAGTACTCCATCTAATTTTGGTGAAGGCGAAGGACTGCTGCAGAATAGTCTAACCTATGGTGCCAACAGAGCACGTCTTAACTGGTATGTGCTTGATTTCGGTACGCCGAGGACGTCACAAGATAACACAGATCCATATACTAGATCTATAAATCAAAACGAACTCTTTACAAATAGACAATTGCAGCCTGGTCAGAATCAATTATTTACTTTTGATCTAAGTTATTATCCTTCCGAAAGGGGACCATATAACTTTGATAATAAAGATGGTATTATGCCATATTCAGATGGGTTTACAATAAGGGATAATGAGATAGTACTAAATAATCCTAAAAGTAGATGGGCCGGAGTATCACGCTATTTCCAAAATGCAGATTTCGAAGCAGCCAATTATGAAAATATTGAGTTTTGGATGTTAAATCCATTTATGGCACGTAGGGATGGTCAACATGACACGGACGAAGAAGGTGAAATTATTTTTAACTTAGGTAGTGTTTCTGAAGATATTATAAAAGACAACTTTTTATTTTTTGAAAACGCCATTCCCACTCCACGACGTAATGTACCGACAACGGGTACGGCTTATGGTAGAGCTACAGTTAGCATTCCATTAGTTAATGGTTTTGACTTACAAGATGGTCCTATACAAGATTTGGGTTTTGATGGATTGAATGATGCTGGCGAACAACAAAAATATAGCACTTGGTTGCAAGAAAATCAACTAGCAAGTTTACCAGAAGTAACCCTAGATCCAGCTAATGATAATTTCAAGTTTTTTAATGATCAAAGCTTTGCTAATCAATCAAATTTATTAATAAAGATGAAACAATTTAATGGGCCACAAGGAAATGCGCCATTAAATAATAGCAATCAAGAACAATTTGTAAGGGGAAACAGATATCCCGACAATGAAGATCTAAATAATAATAAATCCCTTGATCAGACAGAGGCATTTTATGAGTATAAAATAAAAATTAAGAATAAAAATGGCGAGCTTGATACTACTATATTAGGTAATTATTATAGACAATCTGTCATAGTAACAAGTCCAAGTGGCGCCACTGAAAAATGGTATAGATTTCAGATACCTATTAACTCATACACTAGTACTTTTGGACCTGTAGGAGGATTCAGATCCATACAGTTTATGAGGATGTATATGACAAACTTCAGTAAACCCAAGACATTTAGACTTGCTGAGTTCCAACTTCAGAGAAGTCAATGGAGAAGACAGGCACCGAGATGTTTTACTGCTGATACTCCAGGAAGCTCAGTATCTTTTAATGTAGACGATGTGGGTATCGAAGAAAACTCAGGTAAACAACCGTTTAATTATGTTACACCAAAAGGAGTAGTAAGAACACAATCTTTTGGTACTGTAGCAAACTTGTTACAAGATGAGAGGTCCATGGCGTTAAAATTTACGAACCTAAGTCCAACATGTGAAGTAAGTATAAGTAAATTAGCACGTGTAAATTTAACACTTTATAAAAGACTACAAATGTTTGTTCATGCCGAAAAAGCATTGGGTAGTATCACAGAAATTGGCGACAAAAAATTAGCTGTCTTTGTGAGAATAGGTAAGGATTTTGATAATGGTAAAAGTTCTGAAGGAGCAAATAATTATTATGAATATGAATTGCCACTTATAATTTCAAAAGGTAAAGATCAAAATCAATCTAATATATGGCCTGATAGTAATTATGTAAATATACCTTTGGATAGTCTGCTAGAACTAAAAAGGCTGCGGATAAGAAATAATATACCAAATTCTGACACCGTAGAACTTGCTATAAATGAGGCAAAGGGTGACAAAATCCGTATGATAGGTAATCCATCACTCGGTGTAGTCAAGGCATTTCAGATTGGCGTTAGAAATATAGCAACGGGAAGAGAAGTTTTTGATGGAGAGGTATGGATTAATGAATTAAGGGTAACTGGTTTTGAAGAGTCAGGAGGCGTTGCCGCACAGGCAAAAGTTCAGGTACAAATGGCGGATTTAGGAGAGTTAAACATAGCAGGTAATTATAGTAGTATTGGTTTCGGAGCATTGGACAAACGACTGATGGAAAGAAATAGAGAAGAAACAGTTCAGTACGATATTGCTACTAATATAGATGCAGGCAAATTATTGCCCAAAGCACTAAAAATCACCTTACCCGTCTATGCACAATATCAAAAAACATATATCACACCGCAATTTGATCCTTTTGACTTGGACTTAACAGTCAAAGAAAAATTAACTTTAGTAGACACGCAAGCAGAAAAAGATTCAATAAGGAATGTATCAAGAGAGGAAATCACCATAAAGACTTTTAACGTTACTAATGTAAAAGTCCAAGCAGGGGATGGATCAAAACCTTGGTCGCCATCCAATATAAGTGCTTCATACGCATTTACAGAAAATATCAAATCTGACCCAATAATCAAAGAGGATAAATCCACCAATAGGACAGTCGGCCTTGACTATGTATACGCTAGAAAGTCAAATTATATAGAACCATTTAAGTTTATTAAAGTCAAGGCATTAAAGATCCTTTCAGATTTTAACTTTAGTTTATTGCCAAGTAATTTTTCTTTTACGACAAGGGTAATTAACATAAACAATTCACGAACTTTTAGACTGCCTGTCGAACCTGTGTTTGTATTTGATGATAATCGTCTGAGTTGGGAACGAAATTACGTTTTGGATTGGGATCTTACAAGGTCACTGCGATTTAATTTTAGAGCCAATACAAATTCTGTAGTAGATCAATTAAGACAGACAGGTATTGCACAAACTGCTGATGGTAGAGATTGGGTAGACGAAAATGGTTCAAGAGTAAACGAAGATGGTATTGAATATAGTAAAATAATAGCCAGCGATGATCCTAATTATGCTCAGAAATACAGAAATCAGAATTTTAAGAGATTGGGTCGTAGTAAAAACTACACCCATAATGTTTCTGTAAATTATAAACTACCATTCAAAAGTATTCCAATACTAGACTGGATACAAGCGGGTATAGATTATAAAGCAGACTATGCATGGGATGCGGGAGCGTTAATACAGATAGACGCATTAGGCACACCACTAGGAAATACAATCAGAAATGGTCAGAACGCAGGTGTTAACATGACTTTTGGTTTTGATAAACTTTATAATAAGTCATCCTACCTAAAATCTATCGAAACTGGTAAAGCACCACGGGCTGCTAGAAACAGACAATCTGCTAACAAACCTAAGACAACAACAAAAGATGGGGATAAAACCCAAATGGAAGTATCGCCAGAAGTGACAGATGGTTCTGATCCAGCACCAAAAAAGAAAACAGACAAATCTGATGAACCTAAGGATCCGTCTTTGGCAGAACGAGTTTTACTCCGACCATTGATGCTACTAAGGTCAATCAAATTTAATTATAAGGAGGAGCGAGGCACCATTATACCAGGATTTATGCCACAATCTAGCTTGCTCGGACAGAGTGAAGGTTTTGCGGCACCAGGATGGGATTTTATAGCCGGCGTACAACCTAATTTGGTGGGACCGAATAATTGGTTGATCAGAAATCAAGGATGGTTTAACCCAAGTCTAAATTTCAATGGAGAGTTATCACAAAACAAAAGACAGACACTGGATGTAAAATTACTTGTAGAACCGTTTAAAGATTTTAGTGTAGACATAAGTTTCAAACGTAATTATACAGAAAACCATACTGAAGTCTTTAGGACAAAAGCTAGTGAGAATGGAGAGTTTATGCAGCAAGCAAAATTTGATGTGGGGACCTTTGATGCGTCTTATTATGCATTAAATACGCTGTTTGGAAATAGTATTGATTTATATAATTCATTTAAATCCAATAGAGAAATTATTTCTAGGAGATTGCCAAATATTGAAAACCCTGGTTTACACCCTTCAGATCCAGAATATGTAGAAGGTTATGGCCCGTCTCAAAATAATGTAAATGTAGCAGCTTTTATTGCCGCCTACACAAATAAGTCAGCATTTGATATTGAACTTGATCAAAAAAAGGAATTCTCTAAAAGTAATTATATCCCAAGGCCTAACTGGCAACTTAATTATAATGGACTGTCGCGATTGAAAATGTTTAAAGATATCTTCTCAAATATTACGATCAAACACGGTTATTCTTCTACTATCAGGGTAAGTAGGTTCGAAACACAACCAAACCATAATTCATTAGATCCATTTGTAGAGTTGTCACCAAATAATAATTACTATTCACAAATAGAAATACCGACTGTAAGTATCCAAGAACAATTTGTACCAGTATTAGGTATTAGTGTCAAGACTGTGAAGGATATGAAAATAGATTTTGAGTACAAAACGACAAGAAATTTAGAATTGGGTATCTCACAATTGCGTGAAAATAAAGGAAAGGAGATTGTAATAGGTGGTGGTTACGTTATCAAAAATTTCAAAGCTTTCAGCAAGAAGAAAAAGTCTGTTAAGAAAAAGAAGAAAAAGGACGGTGAGCCAGAAGACGACTCTCCAGAACCGGATAATAAAGCTAAAAGAACCACTGTAGCTAAAGGTAGAGATTTAAGGTTTAATCTTAGTTACTCACTTAGGGATGATCTTTCACAAGTATATGATCTTTTGACAGGTATTAGTGCACAAGCAGATAGAGGTAGTAAGACAGTAACCCTTAATCCTACCATAGAATATGATGTAAACAAAAATCTTTCATTAAGATTTTATTTCGATTATTCTAAGATTACACCAAAGACATCTTTAAACTTCCCTGTCACTACCATTCGGTCAGGATTGACACTGAGGTTTAATATCAATTAGGATTAGGTAGGATAAAGAATCAATATCTGATTAATAAAGAAAAAGGAGTCTTGAAAATTTTGTTTTCAAGACTCCTTTTTAATGTTTATATATCGGTGTGAATTTATAGGAAAAAGTGCTATTAACTTTCATCATCATAATATAAAATATAGTATTTCCTACCTTCATTATCTATTCCTTTTTCAATTTTGTTTTTGTCCCCGTGGACGTAAATATGAAAATTTTTGTCCAGTTTTATGATACTTTTAAATACCCGTGATTGTTTTTTGACGGCATAATCTGAGATATCAAACTCATCATTTAATGAAGCTGATCTAGTATTTTGGTACTCTTGTTTATAATCTTGAAAAGCTTCTACTACTTTGTCATCTTTAAATACCCTGACTTCGTATTCTGCTGCGTCAAACTTTTCCTGATGTTTAAAGTATTCAAATGAGCGATTCATGACAGCGGCTTCATCTGTTTTGTCAGTGTCAAACTCCTTCGACATTCTATCTTTAATAAAGTTTTTGGTAGCTTGGATATAGTTTTTTGTTTGATGGTAATCATCTGCTCTTGCTGTAATCATGAGAAACTCTTCACGCCAATATGCTGCTTCTTTATATCTATTACTGTGGTCGATATTACAAATTTTAAATCCACTTTCTCTTTCAGTATTAAAAATAAGACATCCTTTATCTAGTTTTCCAATATTGGTACCCACATCTTTGGTAAGGATGAAATCTGTACTTCGTGTGTCCAACTTTAGAAACTGATCTTTGTTTTCTGTTTTAAATATACCCACAGCATCTACCAATTCATCATCGACAAGTACATTTTTAAAATAAGAGATATATAACTCTCCTGATTTAATGTTAGGGTGTTTAGACTTTTCATACAGATGTCTAGCTATTTTGACAGATTGTTCGTGGATGCATGAGGGATCATCAAAAATATTGGCAACAAAATTAAAAATAGGATTTAATTCTATTTCACCTGAAGAAAATGTAAAGTTGAAGAACTCCGGCTCCTTAAAGTGAGTCATAAAATACTTAAACAATATTTGATAAAGTTCTTCATCTTCTACTGAAAGCACATCTTGAGAAAATGTAATATCTTCACCTTCTGAATGACTACCAATATAATGGGCGACTATTGCTTCTAAACTTGCTTCTATATAATTAATCATAAAAACTTATATTACTTTAAATACTTATCCAGCCCAACCTTCTCTATCAAGACTTCTGTATTGAATGGCTTCGGCAAGATGTTCTATCTTTATATCTGTACTTCCTGCTAGATCTGCACCTGTACGAGCTACCTTAAGTATTCGGTCGTATGCTCTGGCAGATAATTGTAACCTTGTCATAGCTGTTTTGAGCAAATTGGCGCCAGCAGGTGTAAGTTCACAAACATCTCTCACCATACGACTTGGCATTTGGGCATTGCTAAAGATTCCTGGTTGGTCCTTAAATCTTTCGTTTTGAATGTTTCTAGCTCTGACTACTCTTTCTACGATTTGCTCAGATGTTTCTGAACTATATTCATGATTTGACAACTCATCATATGATACTGGAGTGACCTCTACATGTAAATCGATACGGTCTAATAACGGTCCTGAGATTTTTGTCAGGTATTTTTTTACAACACCTGGACCACAAACACAATCTTTTTCTGGATGGTTATAGAAGCCACATGGGCAAGGATTCATGGATGCAATAAGCATAAAACTGGCAGGATAGTCGACGGATATCTTTGCCCTTGAAATGGTTACTTTTCTTTCTTCCATTGGTTGGCGCATGACTTCAAGCACTTGTCGTTTGAATTCTGGCAATTCATCCAAAAATAAGACACCATTATGGGCCAATGAAATTTCACCTGGATTAGGATTAGAGCCTCCTCCTACCAAAGCTACATCGCTTATAGTATGATGAGGTGATCGAAATGGTCGCTCTGTCACCAATGATGAGTCAGTCCCAAGAATACCTGCTACTGAGTGTATCTTTGTGGTTTCGAGAGCTTCATATAAATTTAAAGGTGGTAGGATAGTAGGTAACCTTCTAGCTAACATGGTTTTTCCTGCGCCAGGAGGTCCGATCAATATAACGTTGTGACCACCTGCGGCTGCAAGTTCTAGGGCACGTTTGATATTTTCTTGACCTTTTACATCACTGAAGTTTACTGCATATTGATTGGATGTGTCAGCAAAAACTTCCCTAGTGTCATATACTACAGGTGTTAGTGAGATTTCACCTTTTATAAAATCGATGGCTTGTTTCATATTTTCAATACCATAAACGTCAATACCCGAAACGATGGCTGCTTCTCTAGCATTTGCTTTTGGCAGGAAAAAAGATTTGAATCCTTCTTTTCTTGCTTGAATTGCTATGGGCAGTGCTCCTTTTATGGGTCTGAGTTCACCATCTAAGGCAACTTCGCCCATAAAAATAATCTTTTCTAAATCTGCTTTATTGAGTTGATCCGTTGACGCTAAGATACCCATAGCTATAGGTAGATCATACGCAGAGCCTTCTTTGCGAATATCAGCCGGAGCAAGATTTACGACAAGTTTTACACGAGGTACGTTCAGACCGATGTTTTTAATAGCAGCTTCTATTCTTTGCCATCCTTCTTTGACAGCATTGTCAGGGAGCCCTACTAAAAAATAACCTTGTTTACCAGCAGCTACTACACCACCCGCATTGACTTCGACGGTTATTGTCTGTGCTTCTACTCCGTGTACTGCACTTGCATATGTTTTTGAAAGCATGTTTTCAGTTTTCTTTAAGACGTTAAAGATATACTTCTTTCACAATATTATTGAAGTAATTGATTTACTTTTATAAAAGAAGTGTCAGTATTAGCTCAACACTTCTTTTATTAAACTTGATTATTTCATCCTTTCGATTAGTCTTGCTGTTATCCTAAGAAATTCAGTCTCAGATATTAGACCAACAAGTTCTTCTCCATTTACGACAGGAAGACAACCTATTTTATTGTCCTTCATTAGCTTCATGGCATCAAGGATATTTGTCTCTTGGGTGACCGTAATTGGATTTTGGATCATTATCTCTGACACAAGGGTTGTTTTTTTAGGATTTTGTCTGTTTTTGATGTAATTACGTAGCAATAATCTTGCTGTAACTAGACCGACTAATCTTCCTTTAGTATCTTCTACAGGGGTGTACCTGATAGTATTCCAATCCATTAATTCTGCTACAAGGTCTACGATATCGTCTTTTTGCACCGTATAAAGATCAGTGAGCATAAACTCTGATACTTTGAGGTGTGATGGTTTGTAAAGTTTAAGGTCATCTATACTAGGCATTTCCCACTCATGAACAGGTTTATTAGATTGTTGATTATTAATCATGGTCGCTGTCAGTACACTTAGCGCTTCGTCTGTATTTGAGTTTTCGTGCAGTTTTGTGAAGGCCCGCAACATCCATCGTGCGCCAGTCATGTGTTTTTCAGCACGCTGTTGGATTACATTTAAGTACTTGTCTATATCTGCATTATTTACATTTCGTGACTCTAGACCTTTTCTTGCAATAGGAATGAGACGTTGAATAAGATCTACTGCGGAGATTTTTTCGTCATTAAACCATGTAAACTTAGAGTCTACACCAAATTTAGCTGCTTTACCGAAATTATCACGCGCATCTACAAATGACATCATCTGTCTGATATCGCCGACTTCATCTGCCATTCCGATCATACAACCGAGCCAAAAACAAGAATTAGCAACTTCATCAAGGACGGTAGGGCCTGAAGGTAGGATCCTATTCTCAATACGTAAATGTGGTTTACCATTCTCGCTGATGCCATAACATGGTCTATTCCATCTGTACACCGTACTATTGTGCACCTGAAGTGACCTAAGTTTAGGTACTTGACCGTTTTTAATCATTGCTTGTGAATCTTCTTCTACGTCGCTGCTCAACAATACACGGAAACGAGCAATATCTTCTTTATATATTTCTAAAATGGAGTCATGTAACCAATCTCTACCAAAACTTACCCTAGGACTTCGCTCGCGCATGTGATCATGTGTAGTACGTGTGTCTAGAGACTGTTGGAATAGAGCGATTCTTGTTTCGTGCCACAACCTTTTTCCGAATACAATAGGACTATTAGCTGCGATGGCCATCATAGGTCCTGCTAGTGCTTGAGCAATATTGTACATTTTGACAAAATCTTTTGGGGCGACTTGTAAGTGGACTTGAAAACTTGTATTACTTGCCTCAAGTAGCGGTGAACTGTGTTTTACCAATAGTTCGTCAATACCTACGATTCTAAGTTCATATGATTGCCCTATCAGCTGTTTATCTAGCGCTTCCATTAAGGCAAAATATCTTTTTTTAGGAGTGAGGTTCTCCATTTCTAAGTGATATTTTCTTAAGGTAGGCAAAATTCCTGTCAATACAATCGATGTATTCATACCATCTAGTACGTCTTGGATTTTATTGAGTTTACCTGAATTCTCTTCTTCGAGAGCAGAGAAACAGTCTCCTTCAAAGACCCTAGGATCAAGGTTTGTTTCTAGATTAAACTTGGCAAGCTCGGTTTCCACCCAAGGGAAATGGGTCATTTTGTCGAGGGCATCCATGGCTACAAGAGCAGGTTTGAACGTATCTTTATCTACCATGACCATTTCTTGTTCGGCACCGATACGAACTACATCGGATTCAAACCAGTCATTTTCTATCATATATTCTAACGCACTAACATCATTTAGTAATGATTTGACAAATTTTTGCATTTGTTTTTGGTCATTAACCAGCGATACTTTCTGTTCTCCCATTTTAATATTTTTAGTTATTTTATTTAACCGATTATTATCACTTCCAAATAAGATACCAAACTTTTGGTTTGACCCCACAATATATAGCAGGTCGATAAATATTATGATCATTTAATCGAATATTTTTTTTAGAAGTTAAATTATTTGTTTTCAAAGAACCGTTTTGAGCATTTGACAGCATCATTTTCTTTATTTTTGCAATTTATCCAACCTAATTTTAGTTATATAGGTATGAATCTAGTTCAATCAATGAAAATGTCGTATTTAAAAATATTTAGTACAATCCTAATGATTAGTATTTTAGGATGTGAAAAAGAAAGGGTACCGCTCTTTGAAGTAAATTTGGATGCAGAATTTGAAATTCAATCAGGCTTAAATACCATATCTACGCATGTTTTTATCATTAAAGATGTACCTACAAACTACAAAATTTCGGCTGATAATCGAGGTGTAGATACTAGTCAGATTACAAATATTCAATCAGCTAGAGGCCTATTGAAAGCGAAGTTTGGAAATGCAGATTATGATTTTGTCAGTAGGGTTTCTGTGTATGCATTGTCAAAGAGCGACCCAACCTTGAGGAGAGAAATGTTCTATCTTGACTTTGTGCCTCTCGAAACAAATGAAGAATTGCGAATGTTAAGTAGTACTTCAGAATTGAGAGAAATCTTAAACGATGAATATATAGATGTGGAGGTCAGGCTCAATTTTAGAACATTTACAGGACCTAGTCTCCCTACGAGATTGGTTTTTGGTTATGCAGTATTTTAAAACATACCCTTAATTTTTTTATATTATTATGTCAGATACTGGTGGAAATACAAGATTTATGGTCGAGTTTACCCTGCCTCATGATTTTACAAGGGAGATGGCAGATACTATCCCTGAACAACGTGTGGTAGTAGATAGACATTTCTACAATGGTAAGATCTTGTCCTATACACTTGCGTCCGATAGAAGTAAATTATGGTCTGTATTTGTTTGTAACAGTGAGGCGGAACTCATTAATTTGATAGAGAGCTTACCAATGACTAGATTTTTTGATTATAATTACAGTCAGATTTTGTTTCACGAAATGGTTTCACATTTTCCATCTTTTTCATTAAACTAGTGCAATTAGCAGTTTCAGTCGTTTTCTATTTAGGATTTACCATATTTGAAAGGAAAATATCTTCATATTTTTGATTACATAAACACTATTCACTACTTTTATGATTAAATAGTTTAGAACTATAAATAATAGATAGATTTTGAGTAAACAGAATAGATTTTTAAAGAATAATATGAGAGCCATTAAGCTAATTTCTATTTTATTTATAGCCTTTAATATTAAATCTTTGGCTCAACCTACCATATGTAGTGGTACACCTGCTATGACATCTTTTTGTTCGGATGCTTGTATCATTTGTGATATAGATGGTTTCACCGGCATTAACAATAGTACTACTACAGGTCAAGCGCCACCTGATTTTTGCACATCTTTTGTGCATCATATGCAATGGATAGGTTTTGTCGCTGGCACCACAAATGTAAGTATAGAGATCACTGTTTTTAATTGTAGACAAAACGAAGGATTAGAAGTTGGACTATATGAGAGTTTTGATTGTCTGAACTTTCGAAAAGTGAGTGAATGTGATACGGATATCAGAGAAAATGAATCAAGGGTTTTTACCAACACCGTACCCCTAACAATAGGTCAATACTATTATTTTGTCATGGATGGAAGTAGTGGTGACGTCTGTAATTATTCTATAAAAGTACTGAATGGTTCCACCAAAGTAGATCCGCTAGATGATGCCGCATTTATTGATATGCCAGAGAAGGTGTGTCAGTTCGACAGTTTTGAAATAAAGACACCAGGTATTTCTGGAGCGACATTTTATAACTGGACATTAAATGGACAAACTATTCATAGCGGCACAACGTTTCAGTATGCTTTTGCCAATCCTGGTAGGTATAATATATGTCTCAACCCTTCTAATGTGTGCGACCAAGCGCCGCAATCTTGCAAAAACGTAGAAGTAATACAAGGGTCACGGTCATCATTTAGTCACCAGGTTTGTTTTGGAGAATGTTATAATTTTGAAGGGACAGATTATTGTGCTACGGGACTTTATGACATCATCTATACGGCTGCAAATGGATGTGATAGCATTGTGACACTAGACTTACTAGTGGACGATCGCATAGAAACATTTGCATCTTTGTTTCTATGTAGAGGGGATACACTATTTATCGGAGATACTTTATTTCTTACTGACGGTAGGCATCAGGCCATCATACAGACGGAAGAAAATTGTAATGTTTACCTTACATTTGACCTAACGGTACTAGAATGCGATATCAATGTAGCCACTACGGTTACACCCGTAAGGTGTTACCAAGAAAACTCAGGGAGCATCGTTTTTTCCGTTACCCAAGGTACACCACCTTTTGTGTATAAAGGTTACAAAATAGAGAATCAAAGTATTACATTCATAGGAAACATCACGGGTCTAAATAATGAGATTGAAATACCAGGTGTAGATGAGGGCAATTATATTTTTGAAATCACAGACCTTTATGGGAATATTCATATCGTCAATGTATTTGTATCTCAACCTAGCAATATCACCATAGATCAATACGTCACAGACTACAATACTTACCAAGTATCTTGTTATGGTGGATCAGATGGCGCTTTTGTGGTAAAACCGATCGGCGGTGTAGCTCCTTATACTTATGTACATGTGGGACAAACGTCTGTAAGCGACTCTTTGTTTGGTTTAATGGCAGGTACTTATGAAACTCAAATTACAGATGCAAAAGGTTGTATTTATACCATACAAACTGAGCTTAAGCAGCCCGATAGTTTGATGTTTGTTTTAGCTGCAGATAATCCAACTTGTGATGGATTAGGTACAGGGCGCATTCAAATAAATAATGCAGGAGGAGGAATAGCTCCTTACAGTTTTGCGATTAATGGTGGTGTTTATGCAGAAAGCATGTCCTTTGAAAATCTCATTGAAGGAGATTATACCATAACTATAAAAGATAAAAACGAATGTACCACGGTGCAGAAGGTATCTATCCTTGCGCCAGAAATACCGATTATAACCCTAAACGAAGAAGATGTCACGCTGCGTCTCGGCGATAGTATTTTGCTGGAAGTAGTGTCGAATCTCGACGAACAAGTAGTCGACTGGACGCCTGATGTCAGCCTTTCATGTGATGACTGCTTGATTACATATGCGAGACCATTTGACAATACGTCCTACATCGTGACGGTCACATCAAAAGATGGCTGTACGACTACAGCTAGAGTAAATATAGATATCGATAAACAAAGAAGCTTTGTGATATCAAATGTCATCACTGACAATGGTGACAATATCAATGACAAAATGCGATATTTTGCGGATACTGATGTGGCTAGTTTGGTTACATTTCAAGTATATGATCGATGGGGTAATCTCATCTATAGGTTAGACAGTAGCGAATCAGGCTTGGTAGATATACTATGGGATGGTACATATAAGGGTAGTAAGGTAGCAAGTGGTATATATACATGGCTTGCCCAAGTCGAGTATATAGATAGTGAGGTAATAGGTTATAGTGGGAGTATTACGGTGTTGAGGTGATGAGAAATATTGAAACTTCTTCATATAGATTATGCCTCAGAATAGGGGATAATGATAATGGCTATGCAGCAAAGCAAAAGTAGTGTAACTCCAACTCTCAAAGGCTACAGATTCAATAAAAATCTTTAATTTTTCCTTTTTCCCAAACAATGTTGATGTATGATTAATGATTTATAAATCGGAAATAACATTGTTATAGAATGTTATGAATTTGTAACTTTGGGACCTAAAATGAAATTTTATAAAATATGGGATCGCAGTTACAAACTGCGAACAGTAAGGGGCACATTTTCTAGCAATCCATTTACAAATTGGTAATTATGAGATATTTAATTTTAATATGTATAAGTTTATTTTTTCACAGTTGCAATTCAATTGTTAGAACATCTTTAAATATTAATAAGTCAATAAATCCGACAAATTTAAGTATAAATGGATCTTATTCTGATGGTTTCAATAGATTTTATTTATACAGTAATAATATCATGATAAGATATATTGTTGGAGATGAGTTTAATATAGAAAATTATAAAAAGCACGAAGAACCTTATGGTTATGGCTGGTATTTTATTGATGGAAACAAAATAACCCTACAATATTATGTGAGTGCAGAAGGTGCGCCATATGTTGTGGTGGTCTATGATGGGAAAATAGTGAACAGTCACAAATTTGTAATTGATAAAGAAAGACAACTTTCAGCCAGTTTATTTGGTAAAAATGAAATTAGTAAAAGAAAGGTTAATAATGAATATCTATTTAAAAAAGAGATGAAACCTGACTCAATAAATCCGTGGGTGCCTATAGATTCTATCAGTTATCAAAATGCATTAAATAAAAACATATGGAAAAAGAAATTTAACGGGTATAAATAAAACCTATATCTTGGTTAAACTAAAAATTAGTTATATGGTTCAATTAACTTGATAATAAGAATTGTGACTCTTAATGGAAAATAATATTTTATGAGAAAAAATAATTGAAATTAATACTAAAATCGATGTATATCCAATTGGGATTTGATGATTATACATTATTTTGTACACTCTCTAAATTGCTATGATATTTTTTAAATCAATAATTTTAATTTCAATGAATTTTAATAGAATTTATTTATTGGGAATTTTTATTATACTTTTCATTTCATGTAAAAGAGAAATAATAAATCAAGATTTTGAATTTCAGGATGTAAAGCTATTGAATATTATTAAAGAATACCAAAAACAAAACATACCAAATAATGATAAGATAATACTAATGGAATTATATAGAAATATAAAAAGCAATCCCGTATTGTTTTTATCAACAATTGAACATCCAAATGAATTGGATATTTATGAAGATTTTTTTATTTATCATGATGATAATTATGAATTAGTATTATTTTACCACTCACCAGTATTTTCCTACCTTGATTTTAAGATAAATCGAAGTGAAATAAATGATATTAAAAAAATAAAATATGGACATATTGACCCCAAAGCTGAGTATGAAGTTGATCTATCATCGGAAACATTGTGTGGTGGTTGGTATGTTACTATTAAAGATTCTATCAGTTTTAAAATATTCAATATGAAAGATAGTATCCGTAAACATCAGGATGTTAAATGTCAATACCAAAAATTAGAAAAATTCATTGACCCCTTTTGTGAATGCTGCGAATGTGAGGATAAATGAATAGCACATCTTTCGTTCAGGACTGAACCTACATCGCTATTCAAAGAATTCTTAGGTAGATTTTTAGTAAGAATAACGGGGATTTCTATTATGGAAGAAAAGATGAATTTAAAAAAATATAAAAGCATAGAAATGAAATACTTATTATTGTTTTATCTTATTTTAACAATTACAGCATGTAATAAAAAAAATTATGTGACTGTTCCACAACGTTTTGATATTATTCCAGGTTTTTATTCTAAAAGTGATATTTTAAATAGTTTAGAACAAAACTGGATTGGATATAGCGATACATTGACCTTTAAAGTTGAAAATGATAATTTATTTTTTATAAGCGCACAGGAAGGTTCAGGCGAGAAATATTTTAGGATTTTAATTTTTCGTGAAAATTGTCAAGAAAAGAATCGTTATCAATTAATGTTTAATTCGTTAAAAACAGAGAATGAACTTTTCTATGAAGTGAATAATATAGATAGTTTGGTTATTATTAGCGATAAGAATAAAGAAAAGTTAATTAGTATATCTTTTAAAGCTTTAGTTTTGAAAGATGATGATGAGTAACTCATTTTATAGTTTGGGATTTAAAATGAAATTTTATAAAATATGAGAACGCAGTTACAAACTGCGAACAGTAAGGGAGAAGGAAGGAAGTCAATCTTATTTTTAATACCAATTTTGCGTGGCGTACCTTTTTGGTGCATTATTTGTTATAGCTATATATCTAGGGTGAAGAGTTCATCATTTGAATCGTTATGAGTACTTGTATTTTAGATTTTTAGGTTTAAGACATTTAGTAATCCATGTAATGAAGGACAATAAAAAAAATCAGAAGGAATCCAAAATCGTAGAAGCGGCAGAACAAGTTTTTAACGAAGTTGGGTTTAAGAATGCTAAGATGGAAGATATTGCCTCTAAGGCAGGTATCACCAAGGTGACGCTGTACACCTATTTTCAATCCAAAGAAAACCTGTACCTAGCTGTTACATTTAAGGCATTGCAACTTCTTATAGAAAAGTATTATGATACGATAGATAAAAATAAGGATAAAAACGGGCTAGAAAGTATCATAGCTATATTGGATGGTTTTATGACTTTCTGTGAGCAGAATTATCTATATTCGGAAGCATTGTTAGAGTATTTTGCCATGGTCCGGTCTACTTCAGATGGTACCAATGAAGCCAAACTTACCGAAGCCGTTAAGGATAGTATCTATTATGTGAAGCTCCAAGATATGCACAATCTCCCATTCAAACTGGCCGTAAAGGAAATAGAACGCGGGAAAAGGGATGGCAGTATCGTCAGTACACTTGACCCCATGCTTACCACATTACATGGCTGGACGATGGTGGTAGGGTATGTAAAGGTCATCAGTGCATCTGGTGGAAACGCCACACCGCTATTTAAAGTGACCTTAAATGATCTAAAATCTCTGATATTGAGACTGGCAAGACATACTTTCCAAATGAAATCTTTGTAAAGCTTGTCCATGAATCTATTAATATACGGACATAAAATAAATGATCAAGAGGAATTGATGTATGTGGCATCTTTGATTCATCATGCACAAGATGCTGGGATTAGTCTTGTATTCTATCGTCCATATCTGAAAGAACTACAAAAATATAATTTTGACATTACAGGATTTGTATCCGTAGATACGCATCGTGAATTAAAAGATTATGTTATAGACGCAGCGATCACCCTAGGTGGTGATGGGACGATTCTGAAAATTATCACTTTAATCAAGGATACGAAGATACCTATATTGGGTATTAATTTGGGTAGGTTGGGATTTCTAGCTAGTGTAGAAAAAACGATCATTAAGTCGGCCCTAGATATGCTGATTCAGAAGGAATATACGGTGGTGACGCGGTCTCTATTATCATTGAAATGTAATATGCCATTATTCGAGTCATTTCCATTTGCACTCAATGATTTTACACTCAATAAAAGAGATACATCGTCCATGATTACCATTCATACGTATATCGATGATGTTTTGCTCAATTCTTATTGGGCTGATGGTATCATTGTGAGTACACCGACTGGATCTACAGGATATTCTCTGAGTTGTGGTGGACCAATCGTCTTTCCCGATTCTCAAAATTTTGTCATCACACCTGTTGCACCACATAATCTAAATGTGCGACCTATCGTCATCTCCGATGCGCATAAAATATCATTAGAAGTAGAAGGAAGGACAGATAGTTTTATGTGTACGCTTGACTCTAGGTATGAGACGATCACATCTGCACATTCTATAGAGATCAATAAAGGCAGTTTTGGTATCAATTTTATTCAGCTTCGGGATCATTCATTTATGAAGACCATCAGTGAAAAACTTTTGTGGGGATTGGATAAGAGGAATTGACGGTTAAAGGTTAAAAGTGATTTTGTCACAATTTTTTGCAACTTTCAGGCAAAAATACCGCCAAAATCAGGTAGTTCCTACATTTTTACCACATTCGGGGTTATAAATCATTAGTTACCCTAATTTTGTGTAGCAATCTATAGTCAAAAAATTTAATTCCAATAATTGTGTTTATAAAAGATATTGTATATGATTATTTCATTTGAGTTTGATGGTATTTTGTATAGTAGTGACTTGAAAAAAGGGAGAGATATTTCTATTCCCTTGATATCAGATGCTACTGGCCCAAAGTGTTTTTACGCGCCTAACTTCAAAGTTGAACCTGTAGTGGCAGGAGATTTTATAGGTAGTGTAGCTGCAGGAAGTCCTGTAAACTTTAAAAACATATTTATAAATCCACATGGAAACGGTACACATACGGAGTGTGTAG
>DAOLFJ010000351.1:0-4726 GCA_035326365.1 Saprospiraceae bacterium
AATCCAATACGGTGACTACTTCTGTGATACAGTTGTTGTGTATATAAAACTTTAACAAATGAAAGCTATAAGAATATTTGCCTTATTTTTCTACTTTACAAATTTGTGTATTGGCCAAATTAAAAACCCTAATTTCCATATTTGGGACTTATACAATGGCCGAGAAAAGCCAAAAGAATGGCTATGTCCTAATCTCTGCCCAAGTCCAAATTGCGGTCCATGTGATAAAATCAATAAATCAAACAGCGACTTTGCAGTAAGGATACACAATGTCATGCCTTGTGTATCTACAGATAATCAAGCAAAAAGTAGAAATGCTGGTTTTATTGAAACTTATTTTATGCCACAATATAATCAGTTTTCATTATCATTTGATTTAACGATTGATGCCATAGAGTCACCGTCAGCTTTTGTACTTACTATCTTGGGGAAATTGCCTTCAGGTTTCTCAGAAGAAGTTTTGTCTTGGTCCATAAGCGAAACTATCGAATCAAGGATAGAACAAACCATTAATTTGACCAAAGATTACGACAGTCTTTTTATCCAATTCAAATCTGTAGGATATCTAAAAGAAAATGCGCTTCATACCTGTGATTTGGGTTATATAAGTGCCATCGTGGATAATATTCACACAACACAAATCGTAAACACAGCAAATGCGAGCTTATCACAAATGAAGATTTCACCCAATCCATTTACAGATAGAATTCTGTTATCAGGTGTGGCATCAGTTGTAGAATGGGAAGTGTATGATTTGGTAGGCAAGTTAGTTCATCAAGGTTTTGGCGCTAATGTCGAAAATCTTGATAAATTGGATGCAGGAATCTATATCTTACAAATAAAAGAAAGTGGTGTTACGAGAACTTTTAAGGTAGTTAAATGATGATTTAGAATGTTTTTAACTATTTTATTGGTTGTCATGTTGTAATTAAAGAATAATAAACAATGCAAATCAGAAAAGTAAATAAATCAGATAACGAGTCGTTAGCAAGTGTCATCAGGAATGTATTTGATGAATACGATGCCCCGAAACATGGCACTGTATTTTCTGACCCGACTACAGATCATTTGTATGAATTATTTGAAGTGGATAAGTCTGTATTGTGGGTGGCAGCGTTGGACGGTAACATTGTAGGATGTTGTGGCATTTATCCCACAGAAGGGCTGCCAAATAAATGTGTAGAACTAGTCAAATTCTATCTGCAAGCTGACGCAAGGGGAAAAGGCATAGGGCGAATGTTGATGGAAAAAAGTCTTGAGTCCGCTAGAGAATTTGGATATATTGAAGTCTATCTAGAGAGTTTGCCGCATTTTTCAAAAGCAATAAGTATGTACGAAAAACAAGGGTTTCTGAAGCTTGACAAAGCGATGGGGAAATCAGGACATACTTCTTGTAATGTCTGGATGATAAAGAATATAAAGTAATTATATGGATTTATGCTAGTGGATTATGGGCGAAGATTGGATCAATTTGGTATTAAATTAGTAAGAACAATAAAGTTTATTTTGCTTTTTGTAAATCGTTCGATTCATTGTATTTGTTCCATATTTCTTATAAATAATCATGATTTATGTAAATTATTTGTGTTCTATGGCACAATTAAGCTTAAAATGCTACTTTTGCGCTAAATATTAACTCACATTAAATAAAATATCATGAGAAGTATCTTAAATATAGTATCGATAGCGGCATTTACAGGATTGGCTTTTATGGCTTGTAATAAACCTGCTACCACCGAAGCAACACCTGCTGCATCGACCACAACTGAAACTGGTGCTGATAAAATTGTATTTATTGACATAGATACTTTATTGAGTAAATACAATCTTTACCTAGACAAAAAGTCTGAACTAGAAGGTCAATCAAAAACAGCTGAGAAAGCACTTGCTGGTAAAATCGAAGCTTTCCAAAAAAGATTGGGGAAATTCCAACAAGATGTAGTCGAGATTCAGCAAAAAGCAAATACTATTGCACCTATTGAGTTGAAAAAGATGGAAGAGAAGTTCGGTCAGCAACAGCAAAATCTAGCTAAAGAAGAGGAATCATTGATGAAACAACGTGATAATGCAGCCATCGAGTTGGAAGGTAAGTTGCTAGAAACTCAAAAAGATCTTCAAAAAAAGATAGATGATTACCTTGATAAATTGGCAGAGGAGAAAGGCTATGATCTTGTTTTGATGAAGGGTTCCACAGGTAGCGTTATGTTCGGTAAAGCATCACTTGACATCACAGAAGAGACCGTCAAAAGATTGAACGAAGAATACGAAGCGAACAAGACTAAAGAGTAATTGTATTCTTAAAGATAAAAAAAGCCACTTTACAGATGTAAGGTGGCTTTTTTATTTTATGCTCGTGGCAATATAATTAAACGTGTGCGAGTATTTTGTTTGGGCCAAATATGCTAAATGATTGGGGAGTTATGTGATATTTTCCAAAGGATAGTTTTAACAACTTGCGTATATTGAAAATGTCGGTCAATCCAATTTTTAAGATTTGTATTTTCTTTTAACCCTAATAGGTTATTAAAACTTCGTCATGAAAGTCAAAAGGAAAATAAAATAAAAGCTTTTGGTGAGGAAGTATAGTGTAAATTATATAGACGAATCAAATGCGATGTAAAGAATTGATTTTGAAGACATTTTGGTTTGTAATAGATTTTTTAACGACTTAGTTGCGTCTAAGTTGAATTGATGATTCTAATATAAAAGAAAACGCAGCTGTCACCTAAGTAACAACTGCGCCAACAATTTATACGAGTACGTATGAATTACTTTAACATGAATTGTCCCTTTCCTACAGGATATCCATTGTTATATATCTCTACTTTATATTCACCTTTTGGTAATGCATCCGTTACATTCCAGTCAATACAAGCATTAGTATCTTCGTTTTGGTAAGGAATTTCAGCAGATGTTGTATATCTTACTTGAGTATTATCTAGTTTATTAGTCAAAACCCCTGAACCTCTATCTTCTACTGCAATTGTTTCTCCTTGTGGATTGATCAATCTCAAAAAGAATTTTTTAGGACCTGAAGAAGTGACCATATTGGTTTCTGTAAGGATACAAGTTCGAAGCAATTTGATGTCTTTTGCTTTACTTTTTTCTTTCAACTTACCATCTTTTTTTACCTCATAACCTTTTACTTCTAAGAAGTTGATCTTGATGGCATTTGCCATATCCACTTTAGATCCAAGGGCTTCATTAGATTTAGAAAGCATATCTTTTTCTGATGCTAAAGCTGATTTTGCAAGGATTACCTCTTCTTTAGCTCTGACTTCTTCATCTACTCTTTGGGTAAGTTTGGCATTATCTTCTGTCAAAATATTGTTCTCTTCCTTCAATTGTTGTATGTCAGCAAGATATTTAGTAAGGTTAGAATTTAAGTTTTTGATTTCAGACTTTGCTTTATCCAATTCTTTTTTTGTCCAAATCAGGTTATTGATTTTGTCTTTCTGTGTCTTTAATTCACTTTTTTGACTATCAATTAAAGCATTCAATTGAGCATTGTCACCTCTCATTTCTTCTAGACTCTCTAAAGCAGCTTGATAATCTTGGTCCAACTCTGTTTGTACTTTCTGCAATTCCATCATTTCCGTTTGCTGGGTTTGATTAGAACTAGAAAGTTTACTGTAAATGTATGCTTGGTATGCATTAATTGCTAAAAGCACTACTATAGCTACGATCGCAATAGCTGTAAAATTCGATTTAGATTGTGATGTACTCATATTTTTTAATATTTTTGATTATAACGTCGTAAATATATGGAAATATTACTTACTTTGGTACAATTTTATAAAAATGGTTATATTCTACTATGTCAATATATCCGTGAAAACCCTTAATTATATGTTTTTAGACAAATTTCTATTAAAAAGATGTTTATTCCTAGATATTGAAACGGTATCTGAGTTTCCTGACTATGAATCTATGCCACCTGAAAAACAATCCTTGTGGAATACTAAAGCACTTCAGTTGCAAAAAACAAACCCAAATGACCAAACACCTATCGATGTAGCTTCACTTTACCGCCAAAAGGCGGGAATATTTGCTGAATTTTCAAAAGTAGCTTGTATTTCAATGGGATTTTTAAGTTTTGTAGATGATATACCTACTAGGATCAGAATAAAATCAGTAGCAGGCGATGATGAAAAAATAGTCTTAGAAGATTTTGCTCGTATTTTGATCAATCACTACAATGATCCTGAAAACTCTAGGCTTTGCGGACATAATATTAAGGAGTTTGATGTTCCTTTTTTATGCAGAAGAATGGTGATCAATCAAATTCAATTACCTAATATATTAGATATAGGTGGTAAAAAACCTTGGCAGACAGCCCATCTTATGGATACCATGGATATGTGGCGTTTTGGGGATTACAAAAACTATACATCTCTGACTTTATTGGCAGGGACGCTTGGTATCGCTACTCCTAAAGATGATATTGATGGCAGTATGGTAGGTTCTGTATTTTGGGATGAAGGCGACATTGATAGAATCGTTGTCTATTGTCAAAAAGATGTTGTTACCGTCATACAAATTATGATGCGATATGCAGGATTACCATTATTCGAAGTAGATGATATTGAATATATTAACCAAAAAGAGTGATCTTTTTTAATTTGTGGATGTTATTGGCACACTTACTTGTCAAATTTTAAGTGAGGAATTGTGTCTTTTAAAATCAATTAAATAGAATGCAAGACCAAAGAAGAGTCGTTATAGA
>DAOLFJ010000035.1:0-25696 GCA_035326365.1 Saprospiraceae bacterium
CTAGTAAATCTAAAATTCCTTTGTTATAAAAACCACTATCCATCCGTATCAAGCCAACTTTTTTTCCTTTTAACTTTGCTAAAGTATCTAGAAAGAAACCTTCGAAATTTGAAGAAGAACTTGTGTTACCAGGGCGCATCCAAAGGTTTGCCACCATTCTACAATCCGCTACAAAAGCCAATAAAGGATGGTGGGAATTCCTGCCTTTTTTAGTGGGATTATAGCCTTTTTTAGCTCCTTGTTGCTCTCCATATCTGGTCATAATAGTAGAGTCGAAATCTAAGGTATAATTATCGAATTTTAACTGATTAAAAAACCACTCATACAATTGTTGAAAAACTCTCTGGTTGGTTGCCAAATTGAATTTATCAAAATAACGTAAATACGCTTTATAACCAGCCATCTCTTTCCAACCAAATAGTTTTTTCAAAACATTATCGTGTCTCAAAATCTCTAAATGACTGTATTTATTGCCACCACACCAAATACTTACCCAAAAACTACATATGAGTTGTACAGGACTATAACCTCTGTTAGAGCCTTGTGTAGGAAGGCTATCCATCTTTTCCAAAAAGTCAAGTATGCAGGTTTTTACCATTAGCCTCTTCATAAATTCCATTCCACCCCATGAACTTAGTTCTTTATCTGTATACTCAATTTTAAAATCCATAAAATATAAATCTTACATGAAATAATTGGGCAAATATAACACTTAAAGTCAATCAGGCAAAGCGTTTCCGCTAATGGCCGCCATTAGAAAAATATACCTAATGACTTATTTGGGTTTAATATATATATAGAATATCAATGAGTTGTGTATTATTTAATATCTAAAAAAATTATAACTTTATAAATGTTAATTCTTAAAATCCAACACTTTAAAGGATAGAATCCTTGCTTTCAACAAATTATTTGGTAAATACAGATTCATAATTTGCTTTATTTCCACTATGGTCCCACGCTTCTATCTTTAATGTATGTTTTCCTTTACCTAGCTGATGAATAGGAACGGTGAGTGTATTGTTCATTTTTCGGAGTGGACTGACTACAAAAACATCATCTATCCATACCTTATATTTTACATCCCGAGTGGTAGCACCGTTTACGGTCAAGTTGTCCCTTAACCTAAATTGGTAAGCTGATTTTCGACCTGCTTTTTTACTAAAATTTATGGACGTTATGCTAGGAGGTATCGTATCGTAGCCCAAATAAAAACTTCCAAATTCTTTGATCCTTGTCGTTAGATATTCGCCTTCCCATTGTCCGCCATAATTCTGCCCACCTTGGCGAATGATGACTGCTTTTTCCTTCAAATCTACTAGGTTCGTATCCGCTTTTATAGATATTTTGATAGGTGACTTGATCGGCTCTAGGATATTGTGGATATGATAGGTCGTTTGATTTTTGTTGTTTTTGCTTCTGCTAAAACCGAAATCTATCTTTCTGAATAGACTATTTTTTTCAAATTGTACCAAACATTCATCCTGACTAATAATGACTTCATCATCTAGTCCAATCACTCGACCTTTGATGACTTCATCTTTCATAGCAATACTATCGGCTCTTTTAATATCAAAAAGCAAGGTCGTCGTATTCTTATGCCAATCATGAACTTTAATTTTAATCCTAGATGTTGTATCAGGATTGAGATGTACTATCCCACTTCCAGTTTCATCCAGAAAACCTAGTTCATTACCAGGATATTTATAGCAAAGTGTGTAGGTTTGATTTTGTTCTTTTTTAGCTTTATAATCAAAAAAAGCAATGATATTTCTTGTTTCATCAAATGAAAACTTGTCCATCTGAAAATGGTAAGCAAGGCTATCGTCCACATACATTTCTAAACTATAAATGCCATTCCTATTGGCTGCTCCTGTCGTCCTATCGTACATAGACATCGCCACACCTAGCCTATCTGATGGAAAAATGATGGGTTCAGGTATTTGAATGATATTGTTTACTTTTGCCGGCAGCGGAATCTTTTTGTTATAATTTTTATGAAAATGATCATCCAAACCATGCAAAGCAAGTGACATAATATTGGGTGCCACATTATCTTCCGTAGCAAAACCAAAAAGCATAGGATTGATAGGTTGTTCGGATTTTGTATCCCGTACCTCAAAATGAAGATGTTTCCCATAAGAATGACCTTCATTACCCATGATGCCAATTTTTTGACCTTTTGTCACAGGAAAAATGTGTGGCTCAAGATAAAAATCTACTGAAAAAGACTCTGCATCGCGCTGTCTATCAAGTACAAATTGCTCTATTGCAGCGTCAAATTTTTCCAAATGTGCATACACAGACGTATAACCCACATCGGGATGATCGATATAGATGGCCCTACCATATCCACCAGGACTGATAGCAATCCTAGAAATGTAACCTTCACCCACGGACAGAATATGGTCAGCTTGTCGTCCACCTGATGGTTTTATATCTAGTCCTGCATGAAAATGAGAAGACCTTAATTCACCAAAATTGCCTGATAGCTTATATTTGTAAGAAACTGGACTTCCGAAAAATCTATATACACTAGTAGAATCATTGGTGGCTGAATTCAGATTAGGGAAATCTACTTGTTGCTTTTGGAACATATCTTGTCCGAAAGCATCTATACAAACCAAGATCAGAAAAGACCAAACTACACAAACTACATTTTTCAATGCTAAGACCTATTTTGAATTAATAATAAGAGATAGTTTTTCTTGGAATGTTCTTAACGCTTCAGTTGTCTGTATTGTTTGATGTCGTATATCATTTAACAATTTGGCATAGCTTTCTTGAATGTCTTTTTGACCTAACACCATATCAATAACCATCTTTTGACTTTGTTTTTCAAACCATTTCAATTCCTGAGTTTCTCTTTGTATTGTAAAAAAACCATTTTCGATAGCTACTTCATAGTAAGCCATAGTGGCATCATATACTTCTGAAATACCCAATTGTGTGATGGAAGAAACCAACAAAACTGGACATGTCCAACCTTCCAAATCATGGTGAAAAAGTGAGATGGCATTGGTGTAAGAAGTCTTGGTATTTTGTGCCAATTCGAACATCGCACCATCAGATTTATTGATAACAAAAATATCTGCATTCTCCATAATCCCACGTTTGATGCCTTGGATATCATCGCCAGCTCCGGGTTGCAAAAGTAGGATATTGATATCTGTGATATTGTCCACTTCCGTTTCGGACTGACCTACACCTACAGTCTCCACAAGGATGATGTCGTACCCTGCCGACTCACAAATCTGAATGCTATCCTTTGTTACGGCAGCTGTACCTCCAAGTACATTATTGGTTGCAGAAGGTCTTATAAAAGCTTGAGGATGAGAAGACAAACTTTCCATCCTTGTTTTATCGCCCAAGATACTACCCTTGGTTTTCTGACTTGATGGATCAATGGCAAGTATAGCAGGTTTGTGGCCTTTGTCTATTAAATATAGTCCGAATGCTTCTATGAATGTACTTTTGCCTACGCCTGGAGTGCCTGTAATGCCTATCCTGATCGTGGATTGATGGTTTGCAGGTAACTTGCTCAATATTTCGACACCGAGTTGACGTTTTTTAGATAGGCTACTTTCTAATAAGGTAATCGTTTCGCTAAGGATATATCGATCGCCTGATACAATACCATTTAGATAATAATCCACAGGTTTTTGCTCCTTAGTCGGGAGACTAAATGAAGGGTTTACGTGAGAACTTTTGTTTTCTAATTTGGACATGATCGCTAATACCTGAACATCAAAGGTACAAAGGTACACATTACAGTATATTTCATGGCTTTCGATCGTTCAATTATTCATATTTTGGCTGCGTGTTATTCGTTTTGTATATTTTATGATGTTTTGAAACTCTTAGTTATCGAATGTTGTTATTCATTTTAATTTTTATGCAAATTCTAGAAATATCATGAGACAGGTGACCATACATACCACAGACAAAGAATATGACCACTTTTTAAAATTTGTTAAGAACCTAAATTATGTAAAAAAGATAGAAACAGATGATGAGGAGCCTACAAAAGAAGAGATTATTGACAATCTAAAAAGAGGATTTGAGGAAATGCAATTAATAAAAAAGGGTGAGCTAAAAACTACATCTTTAAAGGATTTTTTAAATGAGCTATAAAATCGAAACTACTGACAACTTTAAAAGAGAAGCGAAACAATTAATCAAAAAATAAGCTTCTCTTCGTTATGAAATTGAAGAGCTTGGTAGAGAACTCTCCGAAAACCCAACAATGGGAATATCTTTAGGAAATGATGTTTATAAAATAAGACTTTCCATTGCATCTAAAAATAAAGGAAGATCTGGAGGTGCGAGAATAATATCTTTTGTGAAAATTATTAAAGAAACTGTATTTCTGTTATCTATCTTTAACAAAGGAGAAATAGACAACCTATCAGACAAGCAAATTCAAGAACTGATTAAAGATTATTTGTAAAATACATAATGAATGCAAAAAATGACATTATATATGTCATGGCTTTCGATCGTTCAATAATTTATATTTCAGCTCCCTATTAGTAGGTTTGTAAATTTTTGATATTATGAAACTCTTAGTTATCGAATGATGCAAGAATAATATTCTATATTCCTTTTTTTGTATCATAATCATATATAAACGTATCAAATCGTATCAAATCGTATCAAAAATATGGAAACGGAAGCAATTATACCTGAATAAATAATTACTTTAAATTCTTAATACCAATTCAAAATCAACCCACATCCGCACCACTTTTCAACTCAATAAGCGTAATCTCTGGCCACATACCTATCCTACCTGGAAAACCTAGGAAACCAAATCCACGGTTGACATACAGAAATTTTTCTGCTTCTTCATAAAGTCCTAACCATCTTCTGTACCTGTATTTGGCTGGACTCCATGCATATCCTGGCAATTGGAAACCAAACTGAAATCCATGGGTATGTCCACTCAAGGTGAGATGCATGTGTCGTTCGTGTTTTAATATTTTTTCGTCCCAATGCGTAGGGTCGTGCGAAAGCATGATATTAAATGCATCTTTGGGAACATTGGCTGCCGCTAGATCGATGTCGCCATACTTCTGAAAAAATCTTCCTGCGCCCCAATTTTCTACACCGAGTAGATGTATCGATTCCCCATCAATATTGACGGACCGACTCTCATTTTTCATCAAGTCAAAACCCATTTTTGTATATTTCTTTCCGAAATCATCGTGGTAGGCTTTGATGGCTTGCGGATCATTTTTGTTATACTGTCCATAATAATCATGGTTGCCTAGGATGGCAAACTTACCATGCTTGGCTTTTATCTGTCCGAAGATGTCGATATATGGATCTATTTCTTCTTTTTCAGAATTGACCAGATCACCTGTAAAACATACAATGTCAGGGTCTAATGCATTGATCTTCATTATACCTTCCAATACCTTGTCTTTATTGTCAAAACTACCTGCGTGGATATCAGATATCTGCACCAACTTAAATCCATCAAAAGCCTTAGGCAAATCACGAAATGTCAATGTAATTTTTTCTACTGTATATTGATATTTTCCTTTGGTAATGCCGTACAACATCCCAAAAAAAGGAATAGCCGCCACAATAGCACCCACATTAGTAATGAATGCTCTTCGTTCAGGTATAAATGTTTGTTGCGTAGCATCGCCATCGCCAAATAAACTCTTCACATACTGAAACAAACCTATAATCGCTCTGCCACCATCTTGTGTGATCAAAAATATAGAAAATACCAACTTGGTGATAAACAACGTCAGCAAAAATCCACTTGTAAAATTGAACAACTCACTACGTGTGCCGCTCACGCCATTGCTCATAAACTGGTATAGATGCACGATACAGAAATACCCAAAAGCGCTGATCGCAAAATACAATGCTGTATAAATACGTGAATATCGACCTTGACTCAATATACCTTTCAGTCCATAAAAGGAATAAACATCTAGCAAGACAAACAAAAAAACTAGAAATATAAAAAAACCAAATCTACCCATACGGTTTATGTAATTGTATCATAACCAATACATTTGGAAAGAAATAGTTGAAAAATGTGATCGTTTTTGTACTAAATGAATAGAAAATCGGATGAAGTGATTACTTCCTACCCAACAAAAAAGCCTTAAAGGATGCAAAAGATGTATCCATCATCGTGGATTGTTTTTCTTTTTCTACTAGAGAAGATAAAGCATCAGGAATATCAATTTTATGCCCCAAAGTCTCTGCGACAGTATCGAGAAACTTGGCAGGATGCGCTGTTTCTAGGAAGATACCAAGCTCATTTTCTCCCAAGTTTGTCAATGATTGGTAGCCAATAGCGCCGTGTGGATCGCACACATATTGGTATTTTTGGTACGCTTCTTTCATGGCAGTGCGTGTATCTGTATCGTCGAGCCAAAAACCTTCAATGTCTTTTTTGATGGCTTTATAATCTTGATCATACAATGCCAATATTCTAGTAAAATTGCTTGGACTACCTACATCCATGGCATTACTAATAGTGGCTACAGATGGTTTTGGTGTATAATTTCCTGTCGAAAGATAGTCGGGTACTATTTTATTGACATTGGTAGCTGCGATGAATCTTTTGATTGGCAGACCCATTTTTTTAGCTAATAATCCTGCTGTGATATTACCAAAATTGCCACTTGGTACGCTGAAAACCACTTCTTTACCATATTTTTTGACTTGTTTGTATGCTTCGAAGTAATAAAAACTTTGTGGTATCAATCGTGCAATGTTGATGCTGTTAGCTGAACTTAGATAATATTTTTCATTCAATTCACTATCTAGAAAAGCTTCTTTGACCAATGCTTGGCAATCGTCAAATGTGCCATTTATTTCTATAGCAGTGATATTTTCGCCAAGAGTAGTCAACTGTTTTTCTTGCAGATCACTGACCTTGCCACTTGGATACAAAATAATGACTTCTATACCCGGTGTTTTGAAGAATCCTGCTGCCACTGCGCCTCCTGTATCTCCAGAAGTAGCGACAAGAATCGTAGTGTGTTGGTTTTCATTTTTGATAAAATAAGACATCAAAGCAGCCATAAATCTAGCGCCAAAATCCTTAAATGCAAGACTTGGGCCATGCCAAAGTTCTAAAGTTCCTATTTTCTCATCCAGCATCACTACAGGTGCAGGAAAGTTGATCGCGTCATACACTATTTCCTTGAGGTCAGCATCGGGAATATAATCGCCTATCAAGTTTTTACTCACTATAAAAGCAATCTCCTGGAAAGAATAATCTTCGATATGATCGATAAAATCCTTGTCCAAAACAGGAATGACTTCAGGCATGTAAAGACCTTTGTCCTTTGCGAGCGACTGCATGACTGCTTCCTTAAGTTCGACTTTTAGCGATGGATTATTGGTGGAGTATAGTTGCATATGCTTATAATTTTAAAATCTAATCGCCCCTTCATGGTTGATTTTCGACAAATACGTGTCGATACTTACTTTTTTGGATTGATAAAGTTTATTGGCTGCTTCTATGACGGATTCTGCTTTTAGACTATTGTCACACAAGGCAAACATGGACGGACCTGCGCCACTGATGCTAAATCCGAGCGCTCCTGCACTTAAAGCCGCCTCTTTCATGTCATAAAAATGTGGAATCAAATGCGCTCTCTGTGGCTCTACCAATAAATCCTGAAGTGATCTCGAGATCAAGCCATAATCTGATGTGTACATTCCTGCGACAAAAGCTCCTAGATTTCCTTGCTGACGAATGACGTCTTTAAAGCTGACTTCGGATGTCAGAATGCCTCTTGATTCTCTCGTCAACACTTCCACATGTGGGTAAATCACGGCTGCGTACAATCCATGTGGAATGTGGAGTTTTTTGATATCAAGCGTCTCATTATCTCTTATCAAGACCATACCACCTAGCAATGAAGGTCCTACATTATCTGCATGAAAAGCACCATCCGCAATCTGCTCGCCTTCCACTGCAAATCTTAACAACTCGTACTTACTAAGTCCTGTGTGTAAAAACTCGCTTACCGCAAATACACCTCCTGCCGCACTTGCTGCCGACGAACCCAAACCACTACCAAAAGGCATTTTTTTGTGTATCTCCATCTCAAGCGGTCGATCTGTTTCCCCTAAGTGTTCTAGGAGTCTATAAGCAGCATAACCTGCTGTATTTTTCATCACATCATAAGGCAATTTGCCACCTGCACCTTGAATATCTGTAATCACCAAGCCAGGTTTACTACCTTCACGGATGATGATTTCGTCTCCTGGTTTCTCTAGAGCAAATCCTAAAATATCAAATCCCACAGCCACGTTTGCAACGGAAGCTGGGGCAAAAATCTTTATACCTGGTTTAGCCATTTTTTAATTTTTAAAAAGAATCAAACAAATTCACACGTCGCACTATACAACATCAATTACCAGCACTAATTATTTCAGCAAAAATACCTGCAGCGGTCACCTCAGCACCTGCACCCGGACCACGTACTACAAGTGGTCTTTGTTTATATCTTTGACTCGTAAACACAATCATATTGTCGCTGCCTCCTAGGTTGTAAAACGGACTGTCTGGACCTACCACTTCTACGCCACAAGATATCTTTCCATTTTCTGCTTTGGCTATAAATCTTAACAGACCATTATCCGCTTTTGCTTTTTGTAGCAATTGGGTAAAATAAGGGTCTTCTTCCTTCAGGATCTCAAAAAATGATGCTACATCTTTTGCATTCAGACACCTTTCTGGCAATATTGGATTGATAGCCACGTCCGATGTTTCTACCATATAACCTGCTTCACGAGCTAAGATGGTGATTTTTCTTGCAACATCTGCACCCGAGAGATCATCTCTTGGATCTGGTTCGGTATATCCTAGTTCTTTAGCTTCCGTCACCAATTGACTGAATGGTTTACTTCCGTCAAAACTATTAAAAATAAATGACACTGAACCTGACAATACTGCTTCAATTTTAATGATGTTATCGCCACTTTGTATCAAATTTCTCAAGGTAGAAATTACGGGAAGTCCTGCTCCTACATTAGTTTCAAATAAAAATTGAACATTGTTTCTTTTGGCCAATTGTTTTAATCGATTGTATTGGTCATAGGCAGATGAAGCGGCTACTTTATTAGGTGTAGCCACTGAAATACTTGCGTTGAATACTTGCTCGTACAAATCAGGAATTTTTCCATCTGCTGTATTATCTATAAAAATGGAATTAGAAAGATTCATCTCTATCATCTTTTCTACAAATACTTGGCTATCTGAGACATCTTGACTTTCGTCCAATGCCAACTTCCATTGATGAAGGTCAATCCCATTTTCGGCAAAAACCATTTTTTTAGTATTGGCTAGGCCTGCTATCGTAATCTCTAGACCATTTTGGGTTTTTAGTGTTTCTTTTTGTTCTTCTATCTGTTTGAGTAATGTTCCTCCTATGAGACCAACACCTACCATAAAAACATGGATTCGTTTGGTATCAGAAAGAAAAAATGAATCATGGATCGCATTCAGAGCCTTAGACTCATCTTGTTTATTGATCACAAAAGATATATTCAATTCCGAACTACCTTGGGCAATAGCCACAATATTGATACCATTTTTACCCAGTCCCTCGAACAGTCTTCCGGCCACACCTGGCACATTTTTCATTTGTTCACCTATGATGGCTACGACACAGAGGTCCGATTCGGCTTTCACCTGATCTATCAGTCCGTCTTCTATTTCTTTTTCAAACTCTTCCGTGATGGCGTTGATCGCTTTTTTTGTCTCTTTGTCCGTTATGGCAATACTGATGGAATGTTCTGAAGACGCTTGGGTGATCAAAATGACATTGATTTTTTCTTTTCCAAGTGCCGAAAATAGCCTTGCAGACACACCTGGCACACCCATCATGCCACTACCTTGCAGTCTGATAAGAGACAGATTGCCCAATGAACTGATGCCTTTTATAGTAGATTTGAAACTTGGGTCATGCTCCTTATGAATTAAAGTACCTTCAAATGCTGGATTAAAAGTATTTCTGATATAAATGGGAATACCTTTGCGCAATGCAGGTTGGATCGTAGGTGGATAGATCACTTTGGCACCGAAATGTGACATCTCCATGGCTTCGACATAACTCAATCTTGGTATGGTAAATGCTTTTTTGACCTTTCTAGGATCGCAAGTCAGTACGCCATCTACATCGGTCCATATTTCTAATACTTCTGCATGTAGCGCACCAGCAAGAATAGCTGCGGTATAGTCAGAACCACCACGACCTAGTGTAGTAGTCAGTCCACCTACATCCGAACCTATAAAACCTGTGACTATCTGAACTTTATCGCTATGTTCTTTATAATACTGTTGGATGGTTTCGTCCGTCAGTTTGAAATTTACCTTTGCTGCACCAAAATCTTTGTTGGTTTTTATGATTTTACGCGCGTCAAGATATGCTGCATTTATACCATTTTCATTCATCGCTTCTGCTATGATATAATTGGCATTGCGCTCTCCGAAACTGATGACGTAGTCAAGCGTACGTGGTGAAACTTCCCTGACGAGAAAGATACCTTTGAGCAAATCTTTGAGCGTATCATGATTTTCATCCAAGGTCACACTCACTTGATTGTAAGCAGCAGGAGATAACAAAGACTTTGCAACTTCAGCATGTTTATCTTTAAACTGATGAAACAATGCAATGTACTTATCTTTCCCATGACTAGCTAGTTCGCTCATTTCGATAAGCAAATCTGTGATGCCACCGAATGCTGAAAAAACAATGGTAAGTTTTTCCCCAGCATCCAATCTAGGTTTGACAATAGATACGATATTTTTGATTCTTTCTGCATTGGCCACAGAAGAACCACCAAATTTTAAAACATTCATGTTGTCCTTATTAATACGAATTCCCTTAATTAAAGGTACAAAATTACAATTACGATGCCATTTCTGCTAATCTTGGGGAGAGATATAGTAAAAAAGGAAGATTATTAAGGAGCAGGGTATACAAAACCAAAATATGGCAAACTTTTTAACGTTTAATAAACTTTGTATGATGTTGCTGATTTTGTGAATTAGTGATCCTTAAAAAATACATACCCATAGTAAGACCACTTATATCTATTTCTTTTTCAATACTTGTTAGAATTATCTTACCATTCCTATCTATAACTTCCGTTTTTGTTATATCAAAAGTAGTTTGTATTTTGATAAATTCAGTGGCAGGGTTTGGAGTAATGGAGATTTTATCATTAAGTGGTGTTTCTTTAGTACTACTAATGATAATATTGCATTGTTCTAGAGTACCTTCGCAGTAATTGATCAATTGTCTGTTTATCGGTCCTCTAAATGGACCATCATTAAAACCGAAGCCTTCCATAATGTATCCAGGTACGTGCCAAAAATTGCAGGGTTCAAAATATCCAAATGAGTAGAAATGATTCCTTAACTTCCCTTGAAAATCTAATTCCAATTTAATAGATTCAATTTTGGGATATTCAAATTGATCTCGTAATTGATATGTGTAATATGCCAAACACTCATTGATAGAATCTCCCTGTAAAAATGAAAAATCAAACAATATATTTTCTGTATATTCCTCATTACAAGGCCATGTAAACAAGTTATTTGGTAAGACGTAAATCTTCTTAGTTAAAGTATCTTCCCTAATATAACCCATCACCCTTGTTTGAACCATTTCAAAAGGTATTTTAACACTACCCATAACTCCAGTGAGTTTTAAAGAGCTGTTAAGAATTTCTTTGTATGAAATGCTTCCTAGTAATGTGTCTTTACCGAAATGGTGAATCTCAGCTTTCTCAGTCCAATTAAAAATACACGCGCCACTCTCGGGTTGTTGCAAAAATTGGTAAATCCAATATTTACCCTCTTCTACAAGCGGAAGGTATTTCTGCGCATTTACTTGGTTAGTACCAACAAAAAATATTAATGTAAAAAGGTATTTCATTATCTTATACTTCTTAAATAAAAACAAAATGCCACCTGATTTTAACCCACCTTGTATATTGAAATTAGCCACCCATTTTCCTGTATCTAAATCTTCCATAGTTATCATAAATTCCTATTATCATTTAGTCAATTATTTTTTTAGATTTCTTAAAACAAAAATAAGTCAAAAAATTGACATTATTCAGTTTTTCAAGAGAATATTGTTCTTTTACATTTATATCGTTAACGACGCACTTATTATCCAAACATACTTTGACAACTTGATATAAATCAATACTTCCAAAAACTAGAAAAAGCCCTTAATAATTACTTGCCATTGTTTTGTTAGAGGAGATTAGCAATTTTAAATTAAGTCCTTATAAAAAAATATTAAACACTAATATTTGCCCATTCTTACAGAGCTCAATATTTTATCAACTTAAAACGTACAACTCAGAATATAAGTAATAAATTGCAGATTTTGCAGTATATTATTTCATACTAAAGACTAAATAAACATATTCAAAAAATAATATTTTGTTAAATTTGCGTTAACAACATTGACTCGTGTAATAATTTACCTTACCTTTGCGTCATAATTCTAAAAGTAAGAAGAATATTTATGTTTACACTAATTAAAAGCGTAGTACCTGATCAGGTCAAAGAACTCCTAAAAGATGTTACATCAACCCAAGGAGGACAGTGGATTGAAAAAAAAGAAATGAGAATGGCAGAAGCAAATAAAAAAGCAGGTGTCAGATTCAATCCTAAAACTGCTAGAACCAGATCTTTTTAAAATCGAAGGTGATTTGTTAGTTAATAGAAAGGCGATGCATTCATTTGTGTCGCCTTTTTTGCGCTTAAATGTTAAAAATTTAACTCAGAGTTAAATTTTTTAAACAAAAAAGTTTGTTTTTAGAAAAAAGGTCATAATTTTATGGTTGTAAAGTAACATTATAATCATCATAGCCTTCATATTATGACAAGAAGAATAAAAAAAGTAGCCGTCTTAGGTTCCGGCGTTATGGGTTCGGGCATTGCTTGCCATCTCGCAAATATCGGACTTCAAGTCCTAATGCTTGACATCGTACCCTTCGACCTAGACGAAAAACAAAAATCCATCAAAGCTGCTAGAAATCGAATAGCCGATACTTCATTGGCCACAGCTATAAAGTCAAAACCTGCACCACTGTATGATATAGATTTTGCGTCTAGAATCACTACTGGAAACTTTGATGACGACATGGCCAAAATCGGCGAATGTGATTGGATCATCGAAGTAGTCGTAGAAAGATTAGATATCAAAAAACAAATATTCGAAAAAGTAGATGCCCTGCGAAAGTCTCATTCACTCGTCACATCCAATACTTCTGGAATCCCTATTTCGCAACTAGCGGAAGGCCGTAGCGATGATTTCAGAAAAAACTTCTGTGGCACTCACTTCTTTAATCCTGCTAGATACATGGCACTTTTTGAAGTCATACCACATTTAGGTACAGACTCTGATGTGATAGATTTCTGGATGCATTATGGCGAAGTATTCCTAGGTAAAAAAGCTGTTTTGTGCAAAGATACACCCGCATTTATAGCTAATAGGATCGGTTTCTACAGTGGCAATAAAGTAAATGAACTTACAGAAAAATATCAACTCAGTATAGAAGAAGTCGATAAACTCACAGGAGAAACTATCGCTTGGCCTAATACGGGTAGTTACAGATTGCTCGATCTCGTAGGCTTAGACACTTCCGTAAAAGTGACCAAAGGCGTCATAGATAATTGTCCTAACGATGAATATGTCAAGGTCTTAAAAGACAGAGCAGTACCCAAAGCAACGCAGTTTTTATTAGATAATAATTTTTTGGGTGACAAATCAGGTCAAGGTTTCTACAAAAAGACGGACCAACGTGATGACAAAGGTGGTAGAATCATCCTAGCACTAGACTTAAATACCCTTGAATACAAGCCAAGCCAAAAACCTTTACTACCCGCTGTAGGTATCGCTAAGAAAGTCGAGATCATTGACAAACGAATCAAAGAAATATTCGCATCAGACGAAAAATCTGGTAATTTTGTCAGAGATCTACTTTGTGGCATCATGGTATATGCAGCCAATAGAATACCTGAAATAAGCGACAATATCTACTCCCTTGACAATGCCATGAAAGCCGGTTACGCATGGAGTTACGGTCCATTTGAATATTGGGATATGATCGGATTGGCAGAAGGAATCGCATTGGCCAAGTCACTTGGAGAGTTTGTACCAGCTTGGGTAGAAAATATGGTATCAAACGGTGTCACTTCTTTTTACAAATCTGAAGATGGCAAACGTAAATATTATGACCTAGAGTCAAATGCTTACAAAGTAATTCCAGGCACAGAGCTGAATATTCATTTAGACAATTACAGAACAAATACACCAGTCTATAAAAACTCAGAATGTACCATCCATGATATAGGTGATGGCGTACTTTGTTTTGAATTTACCTCCAAGTCTAATGCCATAGGAGAAGGTATCGGTCAAGGTGCTCTTGAAGCGCTTAACATGGCTCAAAATGGTGATTGGGCCGGAATCGTTATCGGAAATAATGCCAAAAACTTCACCGTAGGTGCCAATCTAATGAATGTAGGTATGGTCGCTATGCAGAAGGATTTTGCAAAACTAGACGAAATGGTCCATGCATTCCAACAAATAAATATGGCCATGAGATATGCCAATATCCCAGTTGTGACAGCTACACAAGGTTATGTATTCGGTGGTGGTTGTGAGATCCTCATGCATACTGATGCCGCTGTTTGTCACGCAGAGTCATACATCGGATTGGTAGAAGTAGGTGTCGGTCTTATCCCTGGTGGTGGTGGTACCAAAGAGTTTGCCGTAAGAGCATCGGATGCTTTTTTCGAAGGCGATGTACAGATACCTACACTTGTAGAAAAGTTAAAAGTGATTGCAACAGCTACCGTTTCCACATCTGCTTATGAAGGATTCAAACATGGATATCTTCAGCACGATAGAGACAGCGTAGAAGTAAACCTTTCAAAAGTATTAAGTACGGCAAAAACCAAAGTACTCGAATTAGCTAGAAACTATACGGCACCAACGCCAAAACAAGTCACAGTATTAGGTCGCGGTGGACTAGGTACGCTTTATACGGCACTCAATGAGTTTTATCTAGGCAAATATATGAGTGAATACGATATGGAAATAGCCAAAAAAGTAGCTTATGTGCTTTGTGGTGGTGACCTCACAACTCAACAAAAAGTATCTGAACAATATCTACTTGATATCGAGAGAGAAGCCTTCTTACAACTACTAGGTAATCAGAAGACTCTTGATAGAATTCAGTATTTATTGATGAATAACAAACCATTGAGAAATTAATTCATTCACTTTATCAAAATCAGACAATATAATGAACGCATATATCATACAAGGATTCAGATCTGCAGTAGGCAAGGCAAAACGAGGTGGTTTCAGAAATTACCGTTCTGACGATTTAGCCGTGGACATCTTGAGCTATCTCGTTTCTGAAGTACCACAATTAGACCCAAAAGAAATAGACGACGTCATCGTAGGCTGCGCCAATCCTGAAGGTGAACAAGGATTACAAGTCGGTAGGCTCATAGCAGCAAGAGCACTCGGCAAAGAAGTACCAGGCATGACCATCAATAGATATTGTGCATCAGGACTAGAAGCCATTGCTATCGCTTCTGCAAAAATTAATGCAGGCATGGGACATTGTTATGTAGCAGGTGGTGCTGAATCTATGTCGCTACTGCCGATGACAGGATACAAACTTGCCCCAAGTTATAAAGCGAGCATGGACAATATTAATTACCATGTAAGTATGGGTCACACAGCAGAAGCAGTTGCAGAAAAATATAATATTTCAAGATTGCAAGCAGATGAATTTTCAGTAAAATCACATGCTAAGGCAGCGGCAGCCATCAGTGCAGGAAAATTTAAAGATGAAATCGTTCCCATTACGATCACTGATGTATTGGTCGAAAATGACAAACGTGTAGAAAAAACTTATGTAGTTGATACAGATGAAGGTGTAAGAGCAGACACCACCCTGGAAGGATTGTCGAAACTCAAGCCCGCATTCAAACTAGGTGGTACTTCTACAGCAGGTAATTCATCACAAACATCTGATGGAGCCGCTTTTGTCCTTGTCATGAGTGAAGAAATGGTCAATCGGCTAGGTCTTTCACCTGTAGCTAGACTTGTTTCTTGTACTGTAGGTGGCGTAGATCCACTATATATGGGCATCGGCCCAGTGGTAGCCATACCCAAGGCACTAAAACAAGCAGGACTTACCCTAAATGATATCAGTCTCATAGAGCTCAACGAAGCATTTGCCGTACAAGCACTAGCAGTCATGCAGGAAGCAGGTCTTAACCCAGATATCGTCAATGTAAATGGTGGAGCGATTGCCCTAGGACATCCACTAGGTTGTACAGGCGCAAAACTAAGCATCCAAATCATCAATGAACTCAGACGTCGCAATCAAAAATATGGTATGGTCACTGCATGTGTAGGTGGCGGACAAGGTATCGCAGGAATTATTGAGCGATTGGACTAAGTATCAAATTCGGATATATTTAAAGCTCTAAATATCTTTTGATGTTTAGGGCTTTATTGCTTTTGTTAAAAAGATGTACATAAAACTAAAATATTATAAAAAAAACATAACTTTGTACTTATAAATTTTATAATTCATGGAAACATTAGTAATACAAACTGAAGGTGATAAATTATTAGCAATCAAAGCATTTTTGCAAGAATTAAAAGTAAACTTCGAAACAAAATCTGTATCTGAAGAATCTTCATACAATGCAGAATTTGTTAAAAAAGTAGAAGAAAGCATTGCACAAGCTAACGAAGGAAAAGTCAGAACTGTCATGTTAGATGAAATATGGAAATAAAGTTTGCCCCAAAAGCTGATGAAGATTTTTTTATTGGAAAAATTAGGACACTACACAAAGACATTCGGATAAATACATTTCATGGTTTAGGAAACCCCGAAACCTTAAAACATAATTTTTCTGGCCAATGGAGTAGCTTATAGGTATACTATTTATGATGTCTTAACTAATAAATATAAGAATACGAAAAATTTTCAGATTAAAAATACTTTATCACAATAACTAATTACTAGATCAAACCAAACCTGAATTTCTTTGGTTTATAACGCAGTTAAATATATTACCGTAATAAAGTAATGTTGCTAACGTAAGATAAAGCTTTTTGATCTTTTGTATAATTGATTTGAAGTATGTACACACCTTGAGCAACAAATTGATTCTTGGATTTACCATCCCATAATAAATCATTTTGATTTGAATATACCTTATTGCCCCAACGATCAAAAACCTGAAAGTTTGTAATATTGACATTTTTGGGAATTATCTGTAAAACATCATTAACACCATCAGAATTCGGACTAAACACATTGGGGAAGAAGAAAGAAGATGAACAATCATTGTCAAGTTCTACTTTAAATAAATAATCCTTAGAGCCGCAAACATTTGTTATGGTAATTATATAATTTCCTGCATCAGTAATTTCAATTTCTGATGTAATTTCTCCAGTATTCCATAAATAGTTACTTTCTTTATAGATTGGTACAGTTAATAGGAGCTTTTGTCCTTCACACAAATTCAATTCTTTTTCAGCATCAAGATCTGGTAGTGATGTATAAACTAAAACGAAAGTATCTGATACCATACAACCATTTGAACTAAGAGCAGTTAATGAGACTTTGCCTTCCAAAGAGAATTTTTTATATATATCAGTTGAACCGTCATTCCACTTAATGCTATCAAATAACAGTGTACTCAAATCGATATCCAAAGTATCTCCTTCGCACAAGATAGTATCCCTATTTAAAAAAATTTCATCAATTGACGCAACATGGAATAGAATAGTGTCTGAAAATATACACCCTAACATATACAACTTATGAATCAATTGGTGTTTTCCATCTTGAATTAATGGACTAAATTCAGGATTTTTGCCAAAGTAGGTTTTACTGCCAAAATCATTGGTTAATGTCCATTCAGAATAACCCAATGGATAGACTTGGTTGCTATCTATGAGTAGGATGTCTCCTTGGCAATAAGTACTTTTTTCTATTAAAAAAAAAGAATTAGGCATCTCAAGTGGCTTGCAAGAGTGAAAGGTAGTCAGATCAATAGATGATATTAGATAAGGTGTTCGGTCTAAAGCTGGCAAACCTTCGGATGCTAATATCGGAGTATCGCTTGAGACGATATTGGTATCATCCACATCTGCGCAATAATCAAAACTGGCGCAATCTTCGGCAGTGATGTCAGAATTTATTCTCCTTAGTCTTGACCTATCTTTTCCCCAAGCTAGTACCATAAAATCTCCCATAAATCTAAAAGCACTGTAAATGGTTCCGAGTTCATTGTCTAATAAAAGTTTCTGAAACAAGACTTTTCCGTTCTTGTCAAATTTTTGTACCTTCAGACCTTCAAAGCCTTCCCCTGTATCATTGCTATCAAAAATATATATATCGTTATTTATGTCAGTGATGATTTTATTGGTGGTTGTTCCACCACGAAAAGAAAAGTATTTTTGATTAGTGGTTATTTTTTTTGCCCAAATGGACTGAAGTTCTTTATTAGATTTGAATACAACAGTAGCATTTTTTTCTAGTGTTGTACCATAAAGAATAATATTTGAATCATTATCCAAATCAATATATTCAGGTATAAAATTTAAAATTTTTGATTGTAAAGTATTGCCGTTTTTGTCGATATAGTGATAGTACCCTTTACCACCATTTTGTCCTACTAAAAACAATTCATCCTTATATGCTACCATACTGGTTATGAAAGTGTTGTCATTTCCTTTGTATTCTTTTGCAAATATGATATTGCCAAGTGAGTCAATTTTGTAAAGAATATATTTATAGTTGTCAGGCCACTGCTCATCGCCACCTGTGACTAAGTATAACTCGCCCTTATCATTGGTACTATGGACGTAATTTGCCCAACTCTCTTTAAATCTGAAAGGAAATTTTATACTTTTTATGATATTAAAGTTTCTATCAATAATGTCGACCCGATTAATCGCTGGTAAACTAATAGATAGCGTATCGTAAGAAATCAAAAATTGGTTTTGATTTTTGGTAGGTACAAATACACTAAAAGGATTAGAATTAGGAATGCTCTTAGATAGGACAATGTCTCCTTTGAAGTCGAAAACAGTAAGAGTGATCTTTTGATCTAAGGCACCTGTCACCATGATACTTGTATCAGAAAATGGTGTTGCATTAAACAAGACCATGGTATTTAGATCAGGACCTTTGACTCCAATCTGAAATGTACTCTGTGCATTGATAGAGATTAAAGTAAGTACGAGAATTAAAGTAGATAATGTCTTCATAAAAATAATATTTTGGGTATAACGAATTTTTCAATTTAGTTATTTTATCAAAATGAATAAATAATTTTTTATCGCAATAAATGAAATTTGCTAAAATTAGATATTATCGGATTTAATTTATTAGCTTTAAAAAACATATTTGGAGAACTAGAAGATGACTGGGAACGTTTTGTAAAAGATAGAACTTGTAATGATAATATGGTATCATTAAATTAAAAATAATGAAAGTTTTAAAAGTTCGTAACTTAGACAAAAAGAAAACCTATTACACCGTTGATGAAGATTTGGATAAATATAACGACATCAATGCCCATAATAACAAGGTAGAACTGTGATGGGATGGGTGAGTACATTCAAAAAAAAATCAATTTATTTTCCTTATAAGAGGTCATTATTAAATATATCATAATTTAGATTGTGTTAAAAAAATATTAAACAATCTAGTTTTGATTAACCTGTGCGTCCATTGATTCGTATTGGTGTAATATTATTGTATTCAACATAAAATATTAATCATCATGAAGCAGTTTACATTCCTTATTCTATTATTGTCAATGTTTGCATGTGCATCACCTGGTAAATATCAAACGTCATCTTACGACAAATTAGCGAGTAGGCACAAAAGAATAGCCATTTTGCCCATTATATTTGAAGGAAAAGAATTTGATGAAATGATTAGTGATGAAGAAAAAACAAAACTAATCCAACAGGAAAACGACTTTGTGCAAACTGCCATTTATCAAAGAATATTAAGGGAAACAGGTAGTGGTAAAAACGACGTTAAAATAAGTATTGAATCTACCAATTCGACTAATGATAAGTTGAAGAAGAAAAATATAGATATACATAATTTAAAAGATGTCTCGGATCTAGATATTGCAAATGCATTAGAAGTTGATGCCGTATTAAGGACCAAAATTACGACGCCTATCATGTTACACTCTACTAAATATGATTTACCAAAAGAAATACTGAGTACTGCCAGGATATTTATAAGTGACCCAATCATTAGTCAAGCAATCAACACGAATGTAGTACAAGTTTTCATGAATACTGAACTAATTGACACCAGATCATTTGAAGCAGTTTGGGCGTATTCAAAAAAAAGAGACCTAGAAGTTCACGACAAAAACACAGATTTGCTTAAGTGGCTGACAAACGATATTGCTAAACGATTTCCATACAGAAAATAAACAGGAAGTAATATTTTACCCATAGTCTGTTGAATTTATGATAATTGCTTTACTTTTGCACCTTAATTCTCTATAAATCAAAAGTAAGATGGCAAAAAGAACGAGCGTAAAGGATATTTTTCAAGCGACAACTGGACAACAATACACTGTGATGGGATGGGTGCGTACATTCAGAAACAACCAATTCATCGCTTTAAATGATGGTTCTTGTCTTGCAAATCTTCAGGTAGTTGTAGATATGGACAATACAGATGCAGACACGATCAAACGTATCACGACAGGTGCAGGCATAAGTATCACTGGACAACTCATAGAGTCTCAAGGTAAGGGTCAGACTGTAGAGCTTGTAGCAGAAACTATAGATATTTTGGGAGATTGTGACCCTGAAACTTATCCTATCCAACTAAAAAACAGACCAAGTTTAGAATATCTTAGGGAGATCGCTCACTTGAGATTCCGAACCAATGCGTTTGGTGCCATTTCTAGGGTTAAGCAAACTTTGTTTTACGGTATTCATAAGTTTTTTAATGATCGTAATTTTGTCAATATACACAGTCCCATCGTTACTGGAAGTGACGCTGAAGGCGCGGGAGAAATGTTTCAGGTGACTACCTTAGACATGAACAATCCACCACGAAATGAAGATGGTAGCATCAATTATAAAGAAGATTTTTTCGGCAAAGCAACCAATCTTACGGTATCTGGCCAATTGGAAGCAGAATTGGCGGCTCTAGCATTAGGGAAAGTTTATACTTTTGGTCCTACATTCCGTGCAGAAAAATCTAATACCACTAGACACCTTGCTGAGTTCTGGATGATGGAACCCGAAGTAGCATTTAATGATCTTCATGACAATATGGATTTGGCAGAAGACATGTTGAAGTTTCTGATACAATACGCCCTTGACAACTGTGCTGAAGATTTGGCGTTTCTTGAGCAAAGGCTTATAGATGACGAAAAAACCAAGCCACAAGCTGAGCGTTCAGAAATGTCTTTGATAGAAAAACTAAAATTCTGTCTTGAGCACCCGTTTGAGCGACTGACTTATACAGAAGCAATAAATATTCTAAAAAATAGCGCACCAAATAAAAAAGGAAAGTTCCAATATCCTATCGAAAAATGGGGAGCTGATCTACAATCAGAACATGAAAGATATCTGGTAGAGAAACACTTCAAAAAGCCAGTCATCTTGACCAATTATCCTGCAGATATCAAGGCATTTTACATGAGACAAGATGATCCTAAAGAAGGTGTGCCAGGTCCTACAGTATCGGCTATGGATATTTTGTTCCCAGGTATTGGTGAGATCATAGGTGGCTCTCAGAGAGAAGAAAGATATGATCTTTTGGTAAGACGTATGAATGAGATGCATATACCCGTAGAAGAAATGTCATGGTTTCTAGACACTAGAAGATATGGAACGGTGCCACATGCGGGATTCGGGCTAGGATTCGAGCGTTTAGTGCTTTTTGTAACTGGTATGACCAATATTAGAGACGTGATTCCTTTCCCTAGATACTCAGGAAGTGCTGAATTTTAAAACATCAAATATCGACCTAAAAACAAAAATGCTAAAGTATTTAGCGGAGCTTTTTGTGGTAGTTTTCGGAGTATATTTGGGTTTTATGGCCAATAATTACTCCGAAGAGCTTAAACAAAATGCTTATATAGATGCAACGATTAAAGAAATGTATTATAGTCTTGACCATGATATTAGAGATGCTGAATTGAATAAATTAGGTCATGAGCGTGGTATAAAAGCAGTGAAATATTTTTTTAAAATGTTAAAAGGTCTGGATTTTAATATCGATTCATTCGACATTTACCATAATACCTTAACTCGTAGTTTTGTAAGTATCCAAAACACTTCACCTTTCGAAACCATAAGGTCAAGAGGATTTAATTCTATATCAAATGATTCTCTAAGAAGGCAAATGATCAAACTCTATGATTTCCAATATGAAGTATTAGAAAAAATAGAAGAAAAGTATCAAGAGTCTCAGCTTTATGCCAATGAATCTCATCATATCAATGAAATTCTGGACAACTCATTGGTCTTCAACGAAAAGGGTAAACTTGAAAAAATAAGTATTCCACTTGATATTTCTAAAGAAGATAGAAGTCGATTGATCCTCATCTTAAAAAGAATTTATAACACTAGGATGTTTAATATTTCTGTGTATGATGAAGTCATAGGAGATATGAAAAAATTAAGAGAACATTTGGCAATAGTCTATCCATTTGTGGTGAAAAAATGATCAAACCAAACAGATTTCCTTTTTTTCATTTCTCAAATAATAAGCATAACGCTATATAACAAAGGATGACTCGTATTGAAATATAAGTCATCCTTTGTTATATCTGAAGAATTTTGTTCTCTTATTTATCCTGCTTTGCAAATACTCTTTTCAATAAGTCAGATGATCTTTGATTGATATCTGTTCTGATACCTAGCTCCTTTTTTTCTACTAATGAAAACAAACCCACAAGTGCTTTTGATGTCACGTGATCAGCAAGATCTGGATTGACCTTAGTCACAAAAGGAAGAGAATTATACTTAGTGATGGCGTCTGTCCAAAGATCTAATGCACCGAATTTATTAAGCGATGTATTCATCACAGGTTTAAATTCATTATAAAGTGAACTGTAAGTTTTGTTATGTAAATAAGTCGTGGCTGAGTTTTTTTCTCCCATCAATATTCCCATGACATCTTCAAATGTCATTTGTTTGACAGCACCTAAGAATATTGGACCTGCTTTGGATGCTGCATCCTCAGCTGCTTTGTTTATTTTTTTGATTGCTTCTTGCTCTAGGTTGGCAAACCCTGGTATAAACTTCAATTTGTCAATCACTTTAGTCGCTTCTTCTGGCAATACAATCTTGTAAATAGATGCATAGTACCCATCAGTTACTGCTAGTGTTTTTACACTTTGGTCTACTCCTTTATTAAGTGCTTCTTTTAGTCCAGATGCTATATCGGCATTGGTCAGTGGCACAGAATTAACAGTGTCTAAGACTTTTTGAAGATCCTTCGGATCACAAGAAAATAGAAATAACGGAATAAACAAAAAATACAAACGTTTCATTTTGTTACTTTTAAAAGATCAATAAAAAAACATCGCTGGATAAATCAGCTACTTTGTTTGACTAATTGGGGATATTTAAAACGTAAAGGTCAAAACAAATTCTTGATGATTTGCTCTTCTGAGACACCTTCTGCTTCTGCCTTGTAATTACGTACGATTCTATGACGCAATACATAATTGGCAATAGCCTGGACATCTTCTTTGTCTGGAGAATATTTACCCGAGATGGCTGCATGACACTTTGCACCCAATACTAAGTACTGTGATGCCCTCGGACCTGCTCCCCAAGATATATAATTATTCACTTCGGTAGTAGCAAGTGGTGTATTAGGCCTTGTTTTAGATGCTAACGATACAGCATATTCTAGCACATTATCTGCGATAGGTATTTTCCTCACCAATGATTGGAAATTTAATATTTGATCTCCTGTGAGTATATTCTTTAACACATATTTTTCATTGGAAGTAGTGCTCTTAACGACCCTAACCTCTTCTTGATAACTAGGATAGTCCAATGGAATATTAAACATAAATCTATCCAACTGCGCTTCTGGTAACGGATATGTACCTTCTTGTTCTATCGGGTTTTGTGTCGCGAGTACAAAAAATGGTTTTGGCAAATTATGCTTCACACCTGCTACTGTTGCGGATCTCTCTTGCATAGCTTCGAGAAGTGCAGCTTGCGTTTTTGGTGGTGTCCTATTGATCTCATCCGCGAGCAGGATATTTGTGAATAGAGGTCCTTTATTAAATTTAAAGTGTCTATTTTCATCCAATATTTCCGAACCCGTAATATCTGATGGCATCAAGTCGGGAGTAAACTGTATCCTTTTAAAATCAAGGTCCAAGACATCTGCAATCGTACTTACCAACAAAGTTTTTGCTAGACCAGGTACACCTACAAGTAAACTATGACCATTACTAAATAATGATATAATCACCGATTTTACGACATCGTCCTGACCTACGATCACTTTTCCTATTTCTGCTCTAAGGTCTTTGAACGATTGTGCCATTGCATCAACCGCTTCCACATCCGAATTAAATGAACTCATATATTCTTTTAAAATTAAAGTGTAAAGTTAGTAATTACAACGGACAAACGGATATTAAGTGTCTTATGTTTAATTTTTTATAAAAATATTAACTATTCAGAAGCATTTTGAACTCAAATTAAAAGTAGAAACCATCTTCAATTCAATGATATCTGCTTTAATTTTTTTTGTCTCCAATTGTAAGATAAAATTTTTAGGTAAAAATACTCACGTCAAACAATATTACAAATTAGTATCAATCTTCCTCCCCAAAAGCTGTCTGCTCTGCTTCTGAAATTACCAATGGAATATCATCCTTGATTTCTTTTTGTTGTGATGCAGACAATTCTTGCAACGACTTCCCGAACTGTGACATTGCCGTCTCTTCCCAAAGTTCGTTATAGGCAGTTCTGAGTTCATTATATACTTCTATGTACATTTTGTAATGCGTACCACGATCATTTTTTAATGATATGACAGCCTTGGTCGGATCTTCCGAAAGCGATAAATCTTTATTTGGATTGAGTTTAAAATTTTTGACATTCGATTTTAGATCTTTTATATCCATTGGTGCCTTTCTGACTAGCAACTCATTGTTTGCATTAATAAGTACAGAATATACATTTCTTTGTTTTACATCTGCAACGTCAGGCTGATCTGGATTCCATGGAGGAAGCTTCACTAAAATCCCTTTATCCTCCGAGATGGTGGTCGTAACTAAAAAGAATATGAGCAATAAAAACGCAATATCTGCCATTGAACCGGCATTGATATCATTATTTGGGCGATGTCTTGTTGCCATGTTGATATTATTTTTGTGTGATAAATCAAATTGCAACACAAAGGCAGGACATAAGAAGCTTCGATAAAATTCTGAATTGTGCTATATCCTAAAGATGCAGCTATGTGTTTTTTGGTGGGCAATTAGAATAACAATTTCATTCAAATGCTCATATAAAAAATTGAATAAATGTATCCAATGACCGCGTTTTGTAAAATAGAATTTAAGAGTATGTTTAAATTTTTATTGCCTTATAATCAATATCTTATGAACCTG
>DAOLFJ010000352.1:0-2228 GCA_035326365.1 Saprospiraceae bacterium
ACACGACGATACTTCTTGATAAGAACGAATATTGACAAAGTGTTTTCTATTTACAACATCCTGTATGAAAATAATATAACTGAAATATGCCAAAGATTCTTACATTTGTGACTAGGCATTTACACCAATATTAAAAACAATCCCATGATATACAGAACCTTAGGAAAAACGAATTTTAGTGTCTCAGAGATCAGTCTTGGCACATGGCAAGTAGGCGGTAAATGGGGTAGTCCTTTTGATCCTAATAATGCTGAAGCCATCTTAAAAACTGCTATCGATAGCGGTATTAATTTTATAGATACTGCTGATGTGTATAGCGATGGACTCAGTGAAAAAGCAGTAGGTAAAGCCGTCAAATCCTATAAACAAAAGATATATATCGCCACCAAATGCGGTAGAAGATTTCAACCACACACGGACGCTTCCTATACACTAGCAGCACTTCGCAAAAGCGTAGAAGACAGTTTGCAAAATATTGGCGTGGATCACATCGACTTGATTCAGTTACACTGCCCACCATGGGAAACGTATTATAGACCAGAAGTTTTTGATCTTTTTGATAGACTGAAGTCCGAAGGAAAAATTGGTGCGCTAGGTGTGAGTGTAGAAAAAGTAGAACAAGCCATCAAAGCAATCGAATACGATAATATTGCCACCATTCAGATTATATTCAACATGTTCAGACAGCGACCTTCAGAATTATTTTTTGACCTAGCTAAAGAAAACAATGTAGGTGTCATCGTTAGAGTTCCGTTAGCAAGTGGACTTTTGACGGGAACTTATAGTAGCAATACTACTTTCGCTGCAGATGACCACCGTACTTTTAATCGCAATGGTGATGCATTTGACAAAGGAGAAACATTTTCGGGTATCAACTATGAAAAAGGTCTAGAAGCAGTACATAAATTAAAAGTTCATTTCGGAGATACGAACCTTGCAATGCTTGCTATCAGATGGGTATTAATGTTCGATGCGGTAAGTTGTGTAATACCAGGTGCGTCGAGTCCATCACAAGTACAAAACAATCTTCAATCAGCTGATCTTCATCAGATTAGTTCAGATGATATGGCATTTATCAAGTCTGTATATGAAGAGTATATCAAGGGTGATGTGCACCAGGTATGGTGATCTTGAAAATTAAACATCTGAAATCATTTAATTTAAATTTTTTTTGAATAAATCAGTTTTAAATTGATTTTATCGTAACAAATAACATTTTTATTTTTTGTAACGAATATTGGTAATTCATTACCCATATCTGCTAATTCATTAATATTACCATCTTCATCAATCATCCCAATAAATTTGTTTTCTGTAAACCATGAGTCTTTTTTGTAAGAAACAAATAAGTTGTTATACCAAATAATTTCATGAACGAAGCTATTATCTATTACTTTTGTTAGCATTTTCTTTTCATTAAAATTATTTAAACTTTGAGTTTTATACATCTCAAAGCCATAATATTTTGACCTTTCATGGCAATTTGTCCAGAAATATGCATATACATCACCTTGAAATTCAATAAGTTTAGTTGATTCATAATGATGAAGCTTTTTTAAAGGTGTTTCATATTCTTCAATTTGAATAGAACTACCGTCAAAGTTAGATATGAGTACGGTAGTTTTATCCGGAACACCAAATGAAATATAAGAAATATAGATTCTATCATCTTTAATTAAAAAATCAAAAGTATGGTCTAATCTTTTGTTTTTATACAGGGCTGAATTGAATTTTGGGATATGGTTATGGTCTTCTGATTGTGTAAAAAATATGAATGTACTTCTGCCTTTTTTTTCTTTTTGTTGTAAATAGTTTAATTCCCTAAATGCTAACCAAGACCAAGTTTTCGTGACGGGATTTTTGTCACTTTTTATCCTTGTGATATCTGATTGTATCCAAGTATCTAATTTTTTAAATGTATATATTCCATTCAACAATTTAATTTCAAACCAATGTGTAGAATAACCTTGATAGCTTGTATTTAAATAGCTATATTGTTCAGTTGTTGTAACTGAGATTAGGATAATTTGATTTTCTTCACAAATGTGCAAATCTGCTCGATAAAAATAAAGACCTTCAAATTTAAATTCTTGAATAACTTTAAGTTCATTTGACAATATTGTTATCTTTTTATTATCAGGGATACCACTCATTATGAATATATCATCTTTGAATTGATTAACACTTTCAATTAACTGTAAATCCATTTATTGTTATTTGTTTGAAAA
>DAOLFJ010000352.1:2328-4711 GCA_035326365.1 Saprospiraceae bacterium
TGTTTGAAAAATATAAAATATAAAGATAATTTATGAATAATTACGAAATCCCTTACTCCCTAACCACCTTAACCACTTCATTCCCAATTTTAAATAAATACAAACCACTAGCAAAATCCGTTAAATCCAAAGCGTTGCCATAACCATTCACTAATTGTACACCGCGGATGTCAATAAGGATATAATTATCTTCTGTATTCCATGAGATTGTATTTGATGTAGGATTTGGGAAGATATTCAGCTTTTTAGGTGAACCATTATCCTGAATACTCGATGTCTCATCTTTGATGGTTACATGAAAGGTCATGGTCAATCTTGCTGTATCAGTTTCACTTCTTTTATAGATCAGCGCTTGGCGAATGGTGAACTCATCACCGTTTTGACATACATCAGGGTATTGTCCAATTCTGGCACTTAAATCATTGATATTTAGTTCTGAGTAGATGTATGAGTTGTTTCCCCAATTGGTGACTTTACCATTATCATCAAACCAATGACCTGGATAAAATGCTGTCGAATTTCCATCCAAAGTTCCATCAGGATTGATAGCGTAATATTTTATTTCATTGCCTAGGTATTGACTGATTTCAGAAGCAGGTAAGGCAAATGCTTGTTCGATCAAAGTTGTGTTTAAGGTTATTGTTTCTGGATCATAACTCGATCTTGGTTGCATAATGATCTCATGCGTTAGTTCCATATCTTTAAGTGGGCCAAATGATTTTCCAAATAAATTGGTATTTTCAAATTTGACTTGATAAGGCCATTGTTCGTCATTGCTACTGTCATCATCCCATTCATGTCTCCAATATTGCTGCGGCGAACCTGACACGACCAACCATAAATTACTACAGTTTTCAGGACAAACAAACTTCAATTCTGTTTGTGGATTTGAACCGTTAGCATATTTAGCATCACCGATATCGCTATAAATACGAGTACCATCATTTAGTAAGGCGACAAAACCAAATTTCCAACCTGCTTGATCCACATTTATAGCTCTAAAACCATTTTCACCTGCCAAGCCTTTGAACGTCACTTTTACTTCCGTTTCCGTAGTGGGGACTACTAATTTTATGCTATTGTAACCGTAATTTTCGATACAAACACTTGGATCTATTTGCCAATAATCATCCGCCACAAGATTCATTTTTACTTGCGCTCTTTTATTTATGTGATCTTGACCGTAAGATTTTAAAGCTGGCAAATCCCAAGTCGTCAATCTAGCGGCATGGTCGTACATCTCATTGTTAAAAGTTTCTTGATCTATATCGTTAAGCCTTTGGTAAGCTTCGACAGGATCTTCAGGAAATCGGGCATCACGCCAAAGTCGTCCCATGAAGTCAATGCCACGTTTGTATGTCCAATAATCAGGTAGGAAATAATTAGCATATCGTGGGTTTTCATGGATGATGTGTAGATGATTGTTCTTAATATACTCATTAAAATCTCCATCTGTAAACTGTAATTCTGGATAAACTTTGTACGCTTTCCACTGTGCACATTGTTCCCAAAATCCATTGCCGCCTGCACCATTCTCACCAAAACCATATCTAAAACCTCCATCTGTATCGCAACCAGTGATATATTGGAAACAATGTCCAATCTCATGTGCGACCACATGTTTGATATTGGCAGCAGCGGGACTCACAAAGAGCGAACCTACCAAATCATCTTGTCCAGAACCGAATGCTGCCCAATCAGTCGTGTATAATAAAAATATCATCAACTTATATCTGTCAGTCACGGAAGAGCCCTTGATGGCAAATTTGAGTGAATCGACAAACATGTCAAAGGATTTTTGTGATACTTGTACCAAAGCTTCCATATCGATAGCATATGGACTAGGAGCAGCAGAAGGATCAGCACCAAAACCTGGTTCCCAAAAGATAACCATATCGTCTGTTTCAAGACTTCGAGCATAACTCCACTGACTACTATTGTCGTTGAGATCCATACCAGTGTTGGTAATAAAAGAAGGAATATATACTGTTTTTTGGGCGTTCGTTGTAAAGTTTCCAAAAAGAAAAATTACTAAAACTGCTAATTTGGATAAATGAGAAGGCATAAAATTCATGAAATATAATTTGGAGATTTAAAGCGATGTCGTTTGGTTAAGACAGACTTTTGAAGTCCTTAACGCTTTGGCGTCACACAGTCCATTTTAAGGATGACTGAATGGTTGCAAAGCAAATTGAGTGAACGATTTCACTCAATAATAAAGGAACCACAAACAATGGCTTGTGGATACCAATTTAGATGGGTAAAAATAATAAAAAACACCTTAACTAAACGACATTGACTTTAAAGTAAATTAACAAAGTGGCAAATGTAATGATTTCATAGAAAACCATAGAATTGAAATAGTATTTTGCATAAAAAATAT
>DAOLFJ010000353.1:0-4708 GCA_035326365.1 Saprospiraceae bacterium
TTTATTGATCAAATCACCATATTATCTACCGGCACAACCAAGATGCCTTCTGCGCCATTATCTTTTAATTTTCGGATCACCGACCAGAAATCATTGACATGTATCACGGAGTGTAAAGAGCTCCATCCTTCTTCTAGTAATGGCAATACTGTCGGACTTTTGAGCACTGGCAATATTTTACTCACTGACGATATCTGTTGGTTGGGAATATTGAATAAAATGTATTTGTGGTCACGACCTTTTAGTACCGATTGTACCCGAAAAATGATCTCATCAATCCATTCCTTTTTGTCTTCCATTGACTGCATATTGGCAGCGATACAAGCTTCGGATTTTAGGAGAATATCCTTTTCTTCTAGACCATTTTTAAACAATGTACTGCCACTACTCACGATGTCACAGATGGCATCAGCAAGACCGATATTGGGCGCAATTTCTACAGAGCCAGATATCAAATGTATGTCTGCGGTTACGTTTCTTTCATCCAGATATTTCTGCAAAGTATTGGGATAAGAAGTCGCTATTTTTTTACCTTCCAAAGATTCTATTCCTTGATAATCAATAGCTTTCGGCAATGCCAAAGAGAGTCTGCATTTACTAAACCCAAGTTTTTCCAAGACGAAAACTTTAGACCTTTTTTCTGCCAATACATTTTCGCCAATGATGGCAATATCTACGACACCATCTTCCAAGTATTGTGGAATATCGCTATTGCGCAAAAAATAAACTTCTGCTGGAAAATTGCGCACTTCTGCTTTGAGTTGATCCATACCATTATCCACATACAGACCACAATCTTTGAGCAATTTGATGGAGTCTTCATACATCCTCCCTGATTTTTGAACGGCTATTTTTAGCATCTTTTGGTTTATTTGGTTTAAACCTGTGAGATACAAATGGGAAGTCTATTAAACAAAACTGCCCACTCGAAATCAAGCAGGCAGTTGTTAATATTTATTTTGATAGGTACATCAAATCACAATCCGCTCACCTGATTTCAGGAGAGTAATGATGATGAAGATGATGTAACGAAAGTGTCATAAGTGATAATTGAAATGCAAATATAGGGTAATAATAATTTTAAAGAAGAATTGTTTAAAAAAAATGAAAAATAATTTAATTTTTATAGCCACTTTACTACATATGAGAGTTTAGTGGTTGAACGAAATATATTCAAACACTAAACATTTACTTCACTTTATCGCCATGCGCATCGTCCAACCGTCATTTTCATTTTTAGTCAAAATTTCGGGAAATAACACTAAGAAAGGGAAACTGTATGAGCCAATACATACACTCCCAAAATATTACAAAACTAAACATCGGCAAACCACTTAAACCAAAACACTAACTACCAATTAAATTAAATATGTAATTAAATTATAATATATAAAATACAATACTTATTTTTGCATCATTAATACCAATACTACACCTTGCACTGTTCATTCAGCTGTACATAAGATCGAAAAGATATAGCCTTGGAGATATCTAAATTTTCCTTAGCAAAAGAAAAACAATCCATCTTATGTATTATCTTAGTGAAAACAAAAACTTAATTCAGCGCAAAGATTAACACACTTTTTTCAAATGAATTTAAATCATAAATTTGATCGATTGGTCATCAATATTTTATTATTTTTTATTTCATCACATTTCAGCTATTCCTGAATTCAAACTAATTTTAAACACCATCAAACATCAAAACATGAATCAATTAAAAAGACTTTATTGCACCAAAATGACTATCATTTTGTTCTGCTTATTCATTCAAAACATGGTATCTGCACAAGTTACAGATGTCAAATACATGCTTAGATTTAATGATACTACACAGCTATTTGATGCTTTTTTGGTAGCAGAATCTGGAAATGCTACTACGGTTCCACAACGTACACAGTTCAATTCTCAATTCAGTGTAGTAGTACCATCTGGATCTAATGTCAGTGTTTCTGAAAACTTTCTCCCGCTTTTAGGCAATCAAAACTATAATAGTATGACACCTAGAGAATGGAGAATAATGAATAGTATTACCGCTCCATTGTCCAATCCACATAATGATTACCACGCGATTAATGTGTCCTTATCACCAGCAGCCCAATATAACAATATAACACAAGGAGATACCTTAAAGTTATTTTCATTATCTGTGCAACCAATCCCTACATGCAAGCAAGAAGTGAGAATGTTTGAAAATGATACAGACCCTACGTCACAGGATCCAAGTTTTATGGGTGGAGATTTCTCAAATGGTTTTACGATGGGAGGCTCTTTACAGCTTTACAGTGGCAATATTGTTGGAAACCTTATTCCAATACCTACAGTAGAGATAACAGGGGATGATTCCATTTGCCCAGGTAGTTTAACAACTGCATCACCCACATCAGGTGGGGAGTGGACAAGTTTCTTTCCAAATATTGCATCTATTAATAATGCAGGTATTATCACAGGACTAACTGAAGGCGATGCTATATTTATATTTAGAGATAGTGTGACAGGTTGCAGATCACTGCCTACAGATATTGTTACAGTCCTAACTCAACCTAGTGTTTTTAATACGCCAGCAGTATGTGCTGGTTCTAACTTAACACTTAGCCCGAATCCATACCAAGGTCCATTCACAGCAAGTCCTAACAACCCTCCTGGTGGCACAATTGTAAATAATAATGGAATTTATTCTTTCCAATTTAGTAATGAAGCCGTAGGTATATTTGATTTTTTCCCGAGTGGAACAATTTGCCAAGATACTTTAAGAATATTAGTAAATCCAAGACCTATTGCATCTTTCGCTGGAGACCAGAATATTTGTGTTGGTGATGTCACTCAATTATTGCCTAGTTCAGGTGGAAGCTGGATAAGCAATAACCTTTCTGTTGCGACAGTATCAAATGCTGGTCTTGCAACGGGTATCGGAGTTGGCACTGCAAGCTTCACTTATACATCTTCATCGACAGGTTGTGTTTCTGTTCCATCTGCGCCATTAACAGTTCGTAAAAAACCTACTATCATAAACACAAATACCGTATGCGCAGGTACGACATTTACTTTAAGTCCTAATCCATTTCAAGGTCCTTTTACACCCAATCCTAATAATCCACCAGGTGGTACTGTCACAGAAAATAATGGTATTTACTCATTTGTATTTAGTTTGAATGCTGTCGGAACGTTCGAGTTTTTCTCTAATGCTCCGTTTTGTCCTGATGTAATAAGAATCCCCGTAGATCCTAGACCAATTGTCGATTTCCCAGGAGATAAAACCTTATGCATAGGTCAAACGACTAATCTTTCACCAACTTCAGGAGGATCATGGGTAAGCAATAATACTTTAGTAGCTACTGTTTCAAACAATGGGACGGTAACTGCAATAGGACCAGGCACCGCAAACTTTATATATACATCTATTTTGAGCGGATGTACTTCTTTGGCGACAGTTCCAGTTATAGTAAATCCACGACCTACAGTCACAGTCAGCAAAGATTCTATCGATATTGGAAAAACAGCTACACTCACCCCAACTGCGGGTGGAACATGGTTTAGCAATGATACCACTATTCTCAAAATAATAAACAATGCTTTAGCTAGCGGTATTATGCCAGGATCTACAAGTATATATTTCGTTAGCAATGCTACGGAATGTGAGTCACGAAATGTAAACATGTTAGTGACAGATCCTATGAGTTCAATAGTTGGGTTTGCTTTCAGAGATATCAACGGAAATGGCCTTTTTGATTCTCAAACAGATAGCCCATTACCTAATTGTGCCATTAATATCGCATCTTTAAACAGTACTTTTTACACAGACAAAACAGGATATTACAATCTTAGATTAGTACCTGACGAGTATGAATTAAACTTTACAGTACCTTACGGGAATTGGACCAATAACAGTATTACCAAAACAGTAGCTGCAAACAATGCTATAGAATATGTCTTTGTAGGTTTTACACCTGAAGCAGAAGATCCAAATGCTTTGGTCACCATCAGTCCATCTAACTTTGTGTGTAATAATTTAGAGAATCTAGGTGTTACAGTTTTTAATAGCACTAGTCAATTGGTTTCAGGTTACCTTGGTATACACATTGATGAAAAAACTTTTGTCAATGATAGTGAACCATTCCCCATTGGTGCAAGTGATAACGTTATATTCTGGGAATTTATAGACTTATTGCCAGGACATACTTTTACACCTAATATTGAATTGGATATTCCACTGCCACAGATGGAAGGTGATAGCTTATTTTTTGAAGCATTTAGCATCAGTCAATCAGGAGATACTTTATCTACCTTTATATATGCAGATGCTATAAATTGTGGTCAATCATCTCAAAATATGTTGAATTGGCCAAATCGACCGGGCGAAGAAAACTTTACCTTAAGAGAAGAATCTTTAGACTATTTGATTAGATTTGAAAATCCATCCTCTACATCCATAAAAACAATCACTGTCGCAAATACCCTTGACAAAAACATTGATTTATCCAGTATTCTTATCAAAGAATCAAGTCATAATATGACTTCTTATAAAGAAAGTGATAAGATTTATTTTGTTTTTGAAAACATCAATCTTGGCGGAAATTCAGGAACCAATGATGGTTATGTCGCATTCCAATGTAAATTTAAAGAAGATGTAGCAGATGGTACCATTATTACTAATATTGCAAAACTTACCTTTGATGAGAAAAAAGAAACAACCAATACAACGATGAAC
>DAOLFJ010000354.1:0-4693 GCA_035326365.1 Saprospiraceae bacterium
GTTAGATGTAATGAATATTTTTTGCAATAAAGCTAATGATCCATCTTCCGATGAAATTTCTAACTAAAATCAACCTTCCTTTTTATAATTAACAACTACTTCCAATATCTTTTTTATATTTGTTTTTTGTTTGTGTGGTTTCCTTTACGAGTGTTATTTTTCATTGATGAAAGTCTGATATTATTTATTTACCATACTTAAACGAAACAAATGAAAATTTATCAAAAAACAAGCTTCACGCTCATCTTTCTTCTTGTAGTAACTCTAGGAAGGGCTCAAAATCTAACCTTTGGCTGGACCATCAATTTGGGACCAAGTATTGTCACTTCTAATGAACGAGGCGCGGGCACTTTAAAAACTAAAGCAGCTTTTTCAGGGAATTTTGGTGTCTTTTTGGAGAAAAAATTAGGTAAAAATGCATACTTAGGAATAGAAGGTTTATGGGTACAAATGGAAGGTTTCGAGGTTGATGAAAATATTGAGTATTATGAATCTTATGGGGAAGATTTTATAAAAGTCGGATTTATCACAGAAGAATATAAATATCATACTAGTTATTTAGGTCTGCCAATTTATTTACGTTATGAGATCGGGAAATTAGGAATCTTAGGAGGCGTGCAAACTTTATTTCTTTTAAAGACAAGTACACATTTTAGATCCTATGGTGAACTGAAAGGTGAACCATTTGATTCTGAAGGAAAAATGGATCCATTAATACTAACTACTTTAGACTTTGGTCCAAAGATTGGCATAGATTATCAAATAAGTCCAAAACTAAGTTTGCGAATGGATTATTATCATGGTATCCAAGACATAACTGCAGATCGATGGGAATGGATAAGAAAAAATAGACAGTTGGGTATAGGTATTAGTTATATTTTTTGTAAAAAGGAAGATTTGGTAGTGGAATGAAATTGACTTTACCCATTATGAAAACATAAAAAATGGAAGATTCTAGTATTTATATTATCTCCAATTCCACCAAATTAAACTTCAAACAAAATGTATTTTTATAGAACAATGGTTACCATTTTTATCATCTTTTTGTGGAACCTGCATGTCCATGCTCAAGATGATCAGCATATCTGTAACACGACATTTCCGTCTCATATTTGGGAAGAAAAGTTTCAAGAACTCATATCAAATTACATGGCTGATTCAGCTGGTAGGAATACAACTGCTAGCTATACGATTCCTGTCATTTTTCACATCATTCACAGTGGTGAGGATGTTGGCACTTATCCCAATATCACACTTGGACAGATCATGTCTCAAATAGAAGTGTTAAATCAAGATTTCAGTGGTAATGCTTACAATATCGCTGACTATCCTGAAAAAGCTTTTGTCCAATGGGCAGCAAATCAAGCATTGCCTACTACACATAAAGATGCCAATGGCAGAGTAAAGATAGCGAATTTTGACATTCAGTTTTGTCTAGCTACAAAAGATCCTATGGGTAATATCCTGTCAGAACCTGGTATCAATAGAATAAACCATCTATCAAAAGGATGGCCTGACCCTACAATATTTTCCACTCAGATGACATTCAGGACTTATTTAGACAATATCGTAAAACCACAATCTATATGGGATGTCACAAAATATATGAATGTATGGATCACAGACAAAAGTGATTTGCTTATGAGTGGTGGCGTATCGACTGTCCCACCGCTGAGCACCTTACCAGGCATACCCAATACGGCGACTGACAAAACAGATGGTATATGGTGTTATACCAAAAGCATTGGTTCGTATGCCTTATATCCATCAGGAGATTATTTCTCTAGCAATATAGATGGACGTACGCTCACCCATGAAGTAGGACATTACGTAGGACTAAGACACATATGGGGAGATGTAGACTGTGGCAATGATTTTTGTGCAGATACACCACCGGCTGCAGGACAGAATGGTGGCAATCCCAATTATCCACACAATGTAGGTTCGTGTCTTGAGCCATCAAATCATCCTGATGGAGAAATGTTTATGAATTTTATGGACTACACCTTGGGCGCAAGTAAATATATGTTTACCACAGACCAAATGATCAGGGCACAAACAGCTATGGCAAATAGTCCATTTAGAAATCAACTTGGCACCCATGATCTTTGTACTGCATCGAGTAGCACAGCGACATTTGAATTCATACATAAACCATCGATTTATCCTAATCCGACATCAGGGGATGTGACCATAAATCTTTCTGGACAGACTATAAAACGAGTAGACATCTACCAACAAATAGGCATATACATTCAATCCTATGATACAGCAGTTTTCTCTGTTGCCCATCTAGCGAGTGGTATCTATTTCATTTTAGTACAAACAGATCAAGGTGTGTTTAGACTAAGGCTTATCAAAGTATAAGTGTTATGGAATAAAGGCTATATCCAATCAACCTTAAAACTGATGGGGATATGTGCAGCGTTAGGACTAAGGTCTTGATAATTCGCCTATTATTTGATTCTATAAAGTTGTGATCACTTATAAATGCGCTCTTATAATTTACCGAATTCATGATAATGTATGCCAACGAATAGGTACATTGTCCTGTAATCTTAAATGATAAAAGAATACACAAAACCAATGAGTTACACCATTTATAATTGACTTTATTGATCAATAAAATAAGCTAATAATGTCATCAAATCTTTATTAATTTACCATAATTTGATTCGGTGCTAGTTTGTACTTTTATAATGTACGCTCCACTTGGCAAGTCTCTGACATCTATCTCTTCTGCCGGCTTATGGTTGCGAATTGTTTTCATCCACTGACCACTAATATTAAAAATAGATAGTTCGATTATTGGGGTATCATACAACTGTAAAACAACTTTAAAACTACCCGATGTTGGGTTTGGTACAAAGCTAATTTTTTTTGACTTTTCAGTCTGTTCCTTTGGATCAATTGTACCCACGGCAGTCCCGAATGTTTTAATAACTTCATTGGTTATTATAGGATCGTTAAAATCAAAAAATATAGAAGCTTTATTTCTTATTTCATCATTGATTTGGATGGTTTCTTTTAGTTGGATTTTAAATGTAATAAAACCATTAGAACCCAAACTATTGGTAAAACTGTCTACAAGATTGATGTCATCAAAGGTAACAATGAGTATCGAATTTTCTACTTTCCAAGTGCATGCATGAGAGTAATCAGTCAATTTTATAGTTTTGATATCAAACTTATCTGACAATTTATCTTCCAACCTTACTGTATATGCTGTATCCGTCCCTGTGTTTTGAAATCTTATACGATATTCTATTTCATCATCTTTCTGAATATTCGACTTATTTTCTATACCCGACACAAAAATGGTTTTGTCATTTGGGTCGTAAGAACCTATGGACACAAGACAATTTTCTACGGTATAGGCATTCTGTAGTTGACAAAGAGATGGATCTATTGTTTCCATAACTTCTGCTATGAAACAATATGATTCACCTATAGATGCAGCACAAGGTACCGAAACGGTAAATTGGAATCGTTGATTGGAATGTATAGCTAATCCGTTGACCTTAAACACATAATTATTGCCATTGACACTAAAAGGTGCAGGAAAAACTTGAGATACTTCTAGTTCAGGGTCTAGCTGAATACTTAATGTTATTGGTCCACTATTGATATTTCCATCATTGACAAGATTATATGAAACCGTCCGTTCAAAACATGGCCTCAAAGAGCCATGCGCACCATGCAACTGTATATCAGAACAATAGGCTAAGGTTCGGAATGGTATTTCAATTTCAGCATACAAACTATCTTTGTGTATTGAAACTGGGTAGTTTTCTTGACAAAAAGCATACAACTTATCATTGTAGGCAAAAGAAATATTATTTGTATCAAGTTTGGTAATTATGTACTTTATGGAATCATAGTCTCTGGTGAAGTCTCTATTATTATTTATGGTATTGAAATGACCAATAGTATACTTTTCTGTTGGGTCTTTCACACAATTCCCATTTGTATCTTCATAATATTTTATGGCTATTGTTTTATTTTTACCTGCACGATCTATTTTGATACATTTGACGACATCTTCATAAGGTTTGCATTGATTATTATGATCAATAATTGCTACTGACAAACAAATAGTTCTATCAAAAGGTACATAAGGGAGAATATTTGTATAAAATTGAATCATAAATTCCTCGGATGGTGCTAACTCAGAAATCTGCACCACATATAATCCTTCAGCAATCTTATTAATCAAGTTTCCATTTATCGTAGTATCTAAATATTGATAAGGATCCATTGAAATATGTAATTCCGTAGGATTTGATACTGCATTACCACTGTTTTTTATCAATACAGTATAACTTGTTTGAAAATAAATAGAATTTGAGAAATTAACTAATTTAACATCCAACTGAGCACACTCCTTTTGTGTAACGCCATTAAATGCTTGTGTGAGTACATGTCCGCCTCCGTTGCCAAAATTAATGTCCACTGTATCTTTACATAAATCCAAAATGTCGTTTTCGTTGTGCACAAACAATTTATTTTGTTCATCATGGCTATAAAATACAGCATTACCTTTTGCATCTGTTAGCTGTGTTGAGAGATCTTTAAGTGATACTTTTTGTTTGATGATAGCTTGTTCATCATTAGAAATTTCGCAGTCATTTTGGGCATCATCACTGAGACTTACATAAACAATATTAGGCTTGGCCAATGGATTTTTATATTT
>DAOLFJ010000355.1:0-1864 GCA_035326365.1 Saprospiraceae bacterium
TTTTAACGGTTTACAAATATCTTACCTTATGCCAACCCGATGGTCGAGTTCCGTAGCTTCGATCCTATTATTTAAGAATCCTGCTAAAGCTGCACAAGTTTTATAATTCGTCACCAAAATACTAATACAAAAAAGCATAAAATATCGCATCGCAGTTCCATTATTACTGCAGCTTTTGGCGGTACTGTGACGATCGGTGATGTTCCCTTAACATTTTTTTTGACATACACAATAGTAATAAATGACTATTGTGCACTACTTTTTTATAGTTTAAATTTGCGGCTGATAACTTTACACAAATCGACTTGCATATGACCAACCCTTTTCGTACTACATCCATCATAAAACCTATCAGCGACCATGCTGCCATCCTAGCGGAAATGGAAGCGTGGAAAACCAAGTTTCACGACCTTCACGCGCAGGTGGCACAGCTACTGCAGACCGATACCATCATCATCAAAGATGAAGGCGTAGCGAGATATCACCGTCTATCCGACATCATCATGATGCAGGCAGAAAGCAACTATACCACCATACATCTTAGTAATGGAGATAGAATCCTCACATCCAAGACACTCAAATACTGGATCGAGAAGATAGGTGATCATGCCACCTTCGTCCGTCCGCATCGCAGCTACCTGGTCAATACAGCCCACATCATCGAGCACCATGTATCTAAGAGAATATTGACACTGACACAAGGACATAAAGCACAAGTAGCAAGGAATTATACATTTACGCAAAATTTTAGCTAATCAACAAACAAGCGAAGCGAAGTCCCGTTCCGATAGCTATCGGGAAGCGGGATAAACATTCAACATTAAACGATTCAACCTTAAACAATTCAACTTTAAACAATTCAACATTAAACATTTAAACATTAAACAATCAAATAAACAACATCATGACAAAGTTATTTTCAACCTTCATCTTCTTATGTTTAATATCCATATCACTAAGCGCACAAGTAGGTATCGGCACAGCATCACCTGATGTATCGGCAGCCCTAGATGTGACAGCTACCGACAAGGGACTACTGATCCCGAGAGTATCGCTCGCCTCTGCCATACCAAGCCCTGCGGCTGGATTGATGGTACATCAGACGACGGCACCTGCGGGTTTTTATTATTATAACGGTACAGCGTGGACGATGATCGGTGCTCAAGGCCCGCAAGGTCCGGAAGGTCCACAAGGCCCTACAGGTGCGCAAGGCCCAGCTGGTGCAGCAGGCCCAGGTGTACCCACAGGTGGTACTGCCAATCAAGTACTCACAAAAGTAGATGGTACTGATTATAATACACAGTGGTCCACACCAAGCGGTGGTGCTGACAATCTCGGGAACCATACGGCGACACAGAATTTGAATATGGCAAATTTTGATATTACTAACGTAAAAGAAATTATGCCAGCAAGGCTTAGGCTAAAAATTAACCAAACTCCTCACACATTTACTTCTTCAAATGTCGCTCTATGGACTACTTATGCACAAATTATCTCTTCAAATATTCCTACAACTTATACTCAGCATACAGTTGTAAAATTTACTTGCGTAAATAATATGACAATGCATGGTTTTCCTGCTGGCGTGGATGGACAGTTGCTTATGATTACAAATGCATCAGCTAATGAATTAGTTATTCAATTAGAAAGTACTGACTGGGGTCAAATGGCCGATGGAAGCCAGTTTTATGATCCCAATGGCGCTCCAGTTACTATGTCAGGGGATGGTTTTGTTCTTTTTATGTACGATTCTGCAGCCTTAAGTGGGGTTGGTGCATGGGTTATTATTTCAAGTACGATATAATTCTACCCCTTGCTGGCGCAAGTTTGTAACTTGTGCCTTCATTACTCGATGGTCGAAGTC